>NZ_PJBS01000092.1 GCF_002836055.1 Psychroflexus sp. MES1-P1E | reverse complement strand
TATTTTTACCTGAAATTAATCTATCATTAATTGTTGAAAGGGAATCAATATGTACTTTATTATTTTCTAAAGTTTTTTTTGAAGATAATTCTCCACAAGAGAAAATACTAGTTAAGAATAATGAGCAAATAATTATAAGGTATTTTCTTTCCATTAAAAGAGGGATTTAATTTACAGCTAACGTATAGGTAACAAAACATGTTGTGTTGTCCATAGGTAAGCAATAATATAAATTTAGTAAATTTTCATTATTTAAAATATTAACATTAAAAACATGCTTTAATAAACGGTGAAATCTCGGAGGTAATTAATCTACCTCTCAAACCAAACTAGTAGAGTACACTCTATTAAAAATACTTGAAAAATAAATAACAAGAATCACAAATGGGAGTCTCTAAGTCTAGAATAATACCAAATTAAAGTAGAAAAGTGTTTTTTTTACCTCAGTTCTTTGTTGAGCAAGGTTTTAGGCTTTAAAAAAGGAGATCTTACTTATTTCAACTATATGCCTAACCAAGTATTGAATTCTCCAGTGTTATTTTGACTTGTCCTTACTATTTTACTCTTAGAGTTTAAATATATGGACACGGTGTTTTTAGTATACCTTTCTATCTTGTCAATAAATTTACGCTGCACACTTTCGCTGCGATTAATTCTAAAAAACTTTTTAGGATCTAAAAAAAGTTCTATGTCTTTAAAAACTGTTTGAGGCATTATATGCCGCTTGTTCCTTTTATCAAACGCAAAAATGATTCCGTTGTCTGCTTGAAAACAAACAATATCTTCCACTTTTAGAAAGTAGATTTCCTTGTGTGTTTTTATGGCGAACTGGTCTTTGTAATCTTGACTGCCTTTTAATAAATGATGTATGGTGCCTATTAATTCACTATAGTTTACTGATGAACTCCCTTTTAACCGGATAAATTTATCCCAAGCGTTCGAAAATCGTTCAACCGAATATGGCTTTAAAAGATAGTCTATGCCATTAGCTTCAAATGCGTTCATTAAAAACTCATTATAGGCCGTGGCAAAAATAATTGGGCAATTTATGGACACCTCATTATACACTTCGAAAACGTTCCCATCTCTTAATTCTATGTCAGAAAAAATAAGGTCAATATGATGCGTTTGCGTTAAAAAAGACTTTGCCTCTGCAACAGTTTCTAATTCAGCTACAATTTCATAGGAACTACAAGCCTGCTTAATATATCTTTTAAGTTTTTTCCTAGCAGGAGCTTCATCTTCAATTATAAGAACTTTATACATCTTCATTCTGATTTATAAATGGCAAAGTCACTTTAAAATGAGTGTCATTGTCTTCAATGGCGATGTCAGTACTTCCTAATAAAGCAAATTGGGTAGACAGATTTTTAAGTGCTCTGCCACCAGTTGCTTTTTTATGCTGCTTTGTCATCTTATTATTAGTGACCTGAATATTTTCACTAATGGAAATATGAATATGCACAGGGTTTTCTATTAATCCTAAATTGTGTTCTATAGCATTTTCTACTAATACCTGTAAACAAAAGGGAGGAACTAATGCCTCTGACTCTATATTTTCTGGATTGATTTCTAAGGAATAATAACCCAAATATTTTTCTTCCATTAGTTTAAAATAACTTTTTGTAAACTGAATCTCTTCCTTTAAGGATACTAGTTTTTTTTCTGATGTGATTAAAGAATAACGGTATAGCTCTGAAAAATGATGTAGAAAATGACTTGCTTTATCTTTGTCTTCTTCAATAAGTTGATCTAGTGTATTGAGATTATTAAACAGAAAGTGCGGGTTTAACTGTGCCTTGAGCTGCTGAATTTTACTCGATGCCAGTGCTTTCTCATAGTCATTCATCTCAACTCTATAGGCAGCATTTTCCTTTGAATACAAGTAGGCTAAATATAGGCTGCCGAATAATATGAATTGAATACCACCGCTGATATTGTTGGAGATTAAGGTTTGGTAATTAAAATTTCTGGACACAGTATCAAATACCGTTGCGATTATAAACCCTATGATATTTGATGCACAAATGTATCCTATGAATGTGATGCCAAAGTACTTTAAATAGTCTTTAAGGCTATTGACTTTTTGCACATCCTTCTTACGCATATAGTTGAGGGTAACTTTTATAAAAATAAATATAATAAAAGCTGTTAAAAATTGTGCGATTGGTCCGTCCGGTAAAAAAAGCATGTCAAGGTTTCGACCAGCTGTAAGTCTTCCACGAACAACAATTGCATAGTTCATGAGAAAAACAAATAGAATAAAGTATGTATTAATCTGTAAGTAGTTTAAAAGCTTTTTCATTGGAATGAAAATTAAGAAACTTCCTTGAAACAGAGCTGTTATGTTTCAAGGAAGTTTTAGAGTCCTATAAAATTATTCTGGCCATGAGTTGGTGACGTTACCTTGATCATCATAAACTTCTAGTTTTACGTTATTGCTTTTATCAACATAAAACATAGCTTTTGTTTTTCCGTTATCTCCAAATAGAAATAACCCATTATTTTGACTTCCAGTTTTTCCCAGCATTATCCTTGGCGTCCCCCCTATAAGTCCTTGATCTGAATATTCTCTATATTTTTTTCTTCTTAATTTTTTGTCTTTAATACTATCTATTTCTGCCATTATCTTATCATGTTCTTCCCGAGAAACATTTGCAGTACGGTCGCTAAACATTAAAGCACTCGACACCCTTCTTTCATCTCCTCTTTCTTCATCAGTTGTTAAGAGTTGCATCACCTGGTCGCCGTCATATCGATCATATGTTAATGAAAGTCCAGAACTGTGTCCTTTTTCATTTTTGGTGCCGTCATATATTAAACCGCCACATTCAAGACCATCTTCATTAAAATATAACATTCCTGATCGCTTTTTTCTGTTTTTATTTGTAGCCATATTATTGATTTTAGTTTCTCCATTTGGAAACTGTTCTACATTGGTAATTATCATTTTAACAGTACCGTCAGCTTCTACAATATTGATGCGCTCTACATCAATAGTTCCAAATTTTTGATTTTCATTTGTTTTAAAAGCAAACAATAATATTACTGCCATAATAGCTACTGTGCTGACTGTAAATGTTCTTAGAATTACTAGTTCCCGATTTAATTTTTTCATGATCTCTATTTTTAATTATTTAATTATTTGAGACAATGGTAGAACTATAATCACAACTCGACAAGAACTATATAAGGAGTGCAGGAAAAAATGAGTTGAAGTAAGGAATAAATATGTTGAGTGGTTTTCTAAAAATTTACTTAAATCATTAAGTGTAAAATTTCACCACATGGTTAATGAAATTTCGAGGAACTGAATTTTAAACACGGGCATGAGATTAATTGTTATGTGTTTGCTTAAAGATTAGTCACCTAGTTAAGCAACTGAATGAGTAAACAAATACTTACCAAAGAAAATTCCTAGGAAATTTTCCAGATCATCAATGTCCAGAGTAGTCAATTATACAGCGTGTTGCTAGTCGTTTTTATTTAGAATATTCTTCCACTTTTAAATGTATTCCAATTCCTACATTATATTTTGCTCTTCTATCATTCCATTCAACATCAACATTATTTCTCCAGATAAAAGGACCACTGAATAATTTGGAAGAAAATCTAATTTGTTTATTTTCTTCTTCAATATTTATATCATTTTCTAGATGAATACATTCTATTGATACTATAAAGTCATTTTCAAAAGATAAATATTGATCTGAAACATCAACTTTAACCAATCCCATTTTAGTGATTTCAACAAGATTATCAACTTCATTTATTTTCAATAAAATCTATATGATCATTTTTAATAGTGTAAAAATTGAGTCTAAAAGTTGCAGATTTATATCCAAGTTCAGCTATGTTAAATTGAATATTTTTCACGTCATATTTTTATTTTTTTCATCTCAATTTTTTTACCAATTCCTGTGCCTAAGCTTTTGGAAAGGAAATTAACTAGAATCATTTTTGTTTTAGTTTTAGATCCAGTAATTTTTTCTTTAATTTTTTTTTCATTAGAATCAATAACTTCCTTTAAACTCTCAACTTTAGAGATGAGTTGGATAGAATTTAGTTCTAATTGATTTTTGATTATTTTTTTTTCAAAATTTAAATGTGAAAAAATTAAAGAATAATTCTCTTTTAATAATGAGTTTTTAAAAGAAAATAGTCCTTTCACAGTACCCACTGTTCCAATAGAGGTCCCTTTTATTGAGATGTTTACATATGCTATCCCATTTCCAAATTCATCTACACATTTTCCCTTTAGTTGAGAATAAGAAGTTGAAACAAAAAACAAGCATGCAGAAAGCAGTGATTTAGCGTACTATTTCATTTTTTATAATAGTTTGTAATAAGACAAAATAATTTAGAATTTGTTACGATTTAGCAATTGGTTGTTAAATTACTGACGTCTTATAACATAAGGCAGTTAGAGCGGTAAAAACGATAAGTCTTTAATTTTAAACTGGGCCAAAATAATGTACCTCAATTTTAATTTATTCATTCTTAAAAGCCAAATCAAAAATATTTGTTAGTGCTTATAAATAGCAACAAACTTTCCTAAAGAATAGAACGCCCTCTCTGCTGTGCGCAATTTTATATTCAGGTCTCCTAATTTTTTTTCATCTTATTATAATCCGAATTAATTTAAAATCCTTTTTGAATTTCATTCACTATTAAAACATAATCTTAAAAGTCTTATTGCCTGTTTTTACTGTTTTGAGAATACAGGCCTATCCCCTCTTTGACACTATTTTTGGTTTCTTATAGCGGCTTACTCCCATTGGTCATGAAAATGCTTCCCCTCTCCCCCACTGTTTCACACTGTATCTTCAGAAATGATTTGAAATAATTTTAAGATATTTATCCTTTTAATTATAAATTATCGCGTACATTTAGTTTGTAAATTTTAGGAGTAGCTATTAAGTTAGTTTGAGAAAAATCCTTAGAACCTGATTTGGTTAATACCAACGTAGGAAAAAGTTACTTAGATTTAGTTATTCAGAAACTACTTCTCTCAGGTTTACAGTATTATTTTTTAAATATAATCACTATAAAAGTAAACCAAGAAACTCATCATTTTTCAGAAATCTTAAAGGCAATTCCCCAAGTTCGTCCTATAATTATAAATACGAATTGGATAGCCATCGCTGCAAGTAGCCCTGTTTTTAAGAAAATAGATTGGTCTTTTAGAGTACTTCAAAATAGTGATGAAATGCTAATTGGTATACCCACATCAGGAGGTTAACCAATTAGTCCTTAAACCTTGTAAACTATTTAATTGATCTAAGATAAAATGAAAAAGAAAGACACTGCACCAAGTAAAAATGGGATTACAAGACAAGCATTTCCAAATTCAAAAAAAGTATATGTATCAGGAAAAATTCACCCACAGATCAGTGTGGCCATGCGTGAGATCTTATTGAGTGACACCAAAGATTCGAGGACAAAAAAGAAAACACCAAATCAGCCAATAACTGTTTATGATACTTCAGGACCATATACAGATCCAGATAAAAAAATAGATGTGCACATCGGCATTGACAGAATTCGTGAACAATGGATTTTAGATAGAAATAATGTAGAGCGATTAGAAGGGTTTACTTCCGAATATTGCAACCAGCGGTTGAATGACAAAAGCTTGGACCACATGCGTTTCTCGTTATTAAAAAAACCCTTGCGTGCAAAAAAAGGAGAAAATGTAACGCAGTTGCACTACGCTAAAAAAGGAATTATCACACCTGAAATGGAATACATCGCTATTCGCGAAAATCAACGTATAGATGAAATGACTGAGATCCGAAAGCAACACAAAGGAGAACATTTTGGCGCTTCCATTCCAGATCGAATTACACCGGAATTTGTGCGGTCAGAAGTCGCCAGAGGACGTGCTGTAATTCCATCAAACATCAACCATCCAGAGGCAGAACCAATGATTTTAGGTAGAAATTTCTTGGTAAAAATAAATGCCAATATCGGTAACTCTGCTGTGACTTCCTCTATTGAAGAAGAAGTAGAAAAAGCGGTTTGGGCCTGTCGTTGGGGAGCAGATAATATAATGGATTTATCCACAGGAGAAAACATTCATGAAACTAGAGAGTGGATTGTACGTAACTCTCCTGTACCCGTTGGCACCGTGCCAATTTATCAAGCTTTAGAAAAAGTAAACGGAGTCGCGGAAGATTTAACCTGGGAAGTTTTTAGAGATACGCTGATAGAACAAGCTGAACAAGGCGTTGACTATTTTACAATTCATGCAGGCGTTTTACTACGGTATGTTCCAATGACAGCCAAGCGTGTGACCGGTATTGTTTCTCGTGGGGGCTCAATCATGGCAAAATGGTGTTTGGCACATCACAAAGAGAGTTTTTTATATACTCATTTTGAAGATATTTGTGAAATTCTAAAAACCTATGATGTTTCCCTTTCTTTGGGAGACGGTTTACGACCAGGATCTATTGCAGACGCTAATGATGAAGCTCAATTTGCAGAGTTAGAAACTTTAGGAGAACTGACAAAAATATCCAGAAAACACGAAGTTCAGTGTTTTATTGAAGGTCCAGGGCACGTGCCAATGCACATGATTAAAGAAAATATGGAAAAGCAAATAGAGCTTTGTGATGAGGCTCCTTTTTATACATTAGGACCTTTAACGACAGACATTGCTCCCGGGTACGACCATATTACTTCGGGCATTGGAGCCGCGATGATTGGTTGGTTTGGTTGCGCAATGTTGTGTTATGTAACACCAAAAGAGCATTTAGGCTTGCCAAATAAAGAAGATGTTCGAGTCGGAGTCATCACTTACAAAATAGCGGCACATGCTGCTGATTTGGCAAAAGGACATCCTGGAGCGCAACATAGAGACAATGCCTTAAGTATTGCGCGTTTTGAGTTCCGTTGGGAAGATCAGTTTAATTTAGGATTAGACCCAGAGCGCGCCTTAGAATACCACGATGAAACTTTACCTGCAGATGGCGCAAAAGTGGCGCATTTCTGCTCTATGTGTGGTCCGAAGTTCTGTTCTATGAAAATCTCTCAGGAAGTGCGGGACTTTGCCGCAGAAAACGACATTGTAGACAATGAAGTCATCGTCAAAGGCATGAAAGCTAAGTCGGAAGAGTTTAAAGAAAAAGGATCTGAAGTGTATTTGTAAGATTTATAGGAAGTTCCCACGCTTTAAAAAGAGCGTGGTCGGGCTTTCCTTTTTATCTTTTGCCAAAAAGGCAAAAGGATGCCAATACAATCCCTAACTCATGCATAGTTAAATTTATAATGACGTATAAATAAATTTAATTATACAACGACGCAGCTCAGATTTTGTGCTGGATTAAAGTTGAAATAATTAGCATAGCCTTTATCGGGGAATTGGTTTTGATAAAAACCAATTTAAAAAGCCTGTACCGAATTTAGTTCAGTGCAGGCTTTTTATTACGACACCATAGGTTTAGATTGGTATTACCACTAAAATAATGATCTCCCAATAAAATTATGTTTTATTAATCAAGTGATATTTCAATTTATTGAAGTATATTTAATCTTAATACATGTTTTAAGGCAGCTATAAGCTAGCCAGTAAGGGTACTTCCACATTCGTGTGGTGTACCCTTCTTTATGATAATTATTTTCATAAGAATTTCGGTTTCTATCTTTTACAAAAATAAGACCAAGCATTTTTCTCCTTACAGTTATCAGCGCTTTCATTTTGATTTTGCTTTTTAAGAGGAGTTTAAACTATAAGTCTTTATGAGATTGATTATATTTTATAGAGAAATGGAATATTCATTTCTGTTCTTAAAGGCCTATTTCTTCTTTTTGATATTCGAAATTTATCTTTTATTGATGTTCCAGACTGTTTTTCTATTTAACTTTCTCATCCAATTCCCTATTATAGATCCTCCAATTATACCCTGTATAAACCAGCCATAAAAGCTAGGGAAATATTCGTTCACAACAACAAATGCCGTTGTGGTACAAATGTATCCTCCAATCATTTGGCTTAAATGTAATTTTAACCATCCATTTCTTAATCGTTTAGGTTTTTTGAACAACATTAAATCTCTAATAGAAAATAGTATTCCAGTGATCGCAAAGACAACCAGAATGATATGTAAACTTTTTGTTATTAGAATCGGTAATAGAATCATTGATATTCCAGTTAAAATCATAAGTCCTAAAATCCATTTATCTTCTCTTAAATCCGTTTTTTCTATTTTAAAATTTAGAGTTCTTTTCCAAATCAAAATAAAATACAAACTAAAAACTCCGACTGCGACTAAAAAAGGGCCTTCGTGGTTTGGTTAAAATTCAACTGACATTGCGATAATTGCCAAAATTAGCATAGAGTAATAAAATAGGAGTCCAGATTTTTATGGACTAGAAATCCTTTTTCCGCAATCATTGAAACACATCCAGCCAATAGGATAATTCCCCCAAATCCTGAGTGAAATAATATTAAAATTTTAATCGTTTTTTCTAAAGCACTTTTCACCGATAAAGAAAAATATAATTTATTAGATGTTTGAGACGCTTGGGAAAGAGATGAACTTAATATTGATGACAACTCATACCACTTGTGGCTTTATCTGTGCGAATATCCAAAGTCTATAGTGACAAGGTAGTAGTAGTAGTATATATAAGTCTGGACTTCGCAATGCGCAAGCGATTGGTATTTTAATGGAAAACAACTTTCCAACTGCAGTATTAAACTTAAAAGGGGGTTGTTTTCTATAGATCTCTTACAAGGATTTAAAAAGAGCAATTGTAGTACAGGGTATTAAATTTTAAAATTAGTACAACAATTCAATGTAATAATAGCAATTAAAATAGAAATAATAAGATGTCAAGCTATAATAGTGAAAAATAAACACTTAGAATTTGTAAAATTGCTTAGAAAAAAGTATTTTTGCACCAAATTTAAGAAATTCGCATGCATCAAATTAGAAATATCGCTATCATAGCCCATGTCGATCATGGAAAAACAACCTTAGTAGACAAAATTATAGATCAAGCAAAAATTTTAGACGATCGTAAAGAGCGTAAAGATTTATTGCTAGATAATAATGACTTAGAACGTGAAAGAGGAATAACCATTCTTTCTAAGAACGTTTCTGTAATGTATAAAGGAACAAAAATCAATGTCATTGATACACCTGGTCACGCCGATTTCGGTGGAGAAGTAGAGCGTGTATTAAAAATGGCTGATGGTGTTTTATTATTAGTAGATGCATTTGAAGGGCCAATGCCACAAACTCGTTTTGTATTAGGTAAAGCCTTAGACTTAGGTTTAACTCCCATTGTTGTTGTCAATAAAGTAGACAAAGAAAACTGTACTCCGGATATCGTTCACGAAAAAGTTTTTGATTTAATGTTTGCATTAGATGCAACGGAAGAACAATTGGATTATGCAACCATTTACGGTTCTGCAAAGAATAATTGGATGAGTACAGATTGGAGAAATGAAACGGATAACATCATTCCTTTGTTAGATGCCGTTTTAGAATCTATTCCAGCAACTAAATACAATGAAGGAACACCACAAATGCAAATTACTTCTTTAGATTTTTCTTCTTTTACAGGTAGAATTGCTATCGGACGGGTATTCCGTGGAGATTTAGAAGCGGGTAAAGATTACACGTTATGTAAAGCTGGTGGTGTTACTAAAAAAGTTAGAATTAAAGAATTACACGTATTCGAAGGTTTGGGTAAAATACAAGTGGAAAAAGTACCCTGTGGAGATATTTGTGCAATTACGGGTCTTGATGGATTTGAAATTGGGGATACCATTGCAGATCTAGAAAATCCAGAAGCATTGCCAAGAACAGAAATAGACCAACCAACAATGAGTATGTTGTTTACAATTAACAATTCTCCTTTCTTCGGTAAAGAAGGAAAATTTGTTACTTCGCGTCATATTCGTGATCGTCTATTCAAAGAATTAGAAAAAAACTTAGCATTAAAAGTTGAAACCACTGATAGTGAAGATAAATTTAACGTTTTTGGACGTGGAGTTTTACACTTGTCTGTTTTAATTGAAACAATGCGTAGAGAAGGATACGAATTACAAGTGGGAAGACCACAAGTAATTATTAAAATGATTGACGGTAAGAAACACGAGCCAATGGAAACATTGTCTATTGATGTTCCTGAAGAAATGGCTTCAAGAGCTATTAATTTAGTATCCCTTAGAAAAGGAGACATGTTAATCATGGAACCTAAAGGGGATTTACAACACTTAGAATTTTCAATTCCTTCAAGAGGTTTGATCGGTCTAAGAAATAGAATTTTAACAGCAACAGCTGGTTCTGCAATTATTAACCACAGATTTAGTGAATATGCTCCCTATAAAGGAGATTTTACTGAGGAAGTAAAAGGAGCTATCATCTCTTCTGCAGCTGGTAAAGCAACAGGATATGCATTAAACCGTTTGCAAGATAGAGGTCGTTTCTTTATTGATGTAAATCAAGAGATTTATATCGGTCAAGTCATTGGCGAAAACAGTAAATCTGATGAGATGGCTGTAAACTTAATTAAAGGAAAGCAATTGACAAACATGCGTAAATCTGGTACAGATGAAGCTATGAAAATTGCACCGAAAGTAGATTTCTCTTTGGAGGAAAATATGGAATATATTAAGACTGATGAGTACTTAGAAGTAACTCCAAAAAGTTTAAGAATGCGTAAAATTGTCTTTAAAGGATAATTTTCAAAAATATAAATAGTAAAAAAGCTCAAGATTTGTTTCTTGAGCTTTTTTATTTTATATTTTAAAGTATTTAGTCTGACAATAAGTTTTAAATCCTAAGCTTACTGGAAGTATATAATTACTCCATCATTTTACTCATGCAATTTTCTGTTATATCGTTTCTACTGAAAATATGGCTTTTTAATTTTGGGTACTGTTTATATATAAAAATGCTTTTAATTCCAGTTTAGAAACAAAAATAGCAAAAAAACCCAAATTTTGTAGCTCTTACTTGTCTACTCTATTCGATATACGCTGGATTCGAGTCATACATGCAACTTCTGAGTTAAATAGTTTTTGATCCATTACAACTACAGGAGTTTCATAATTGACCCTTTTTTTAGGTCTTAAATTTAGTTTGTCTTGTATCTGCTTTGCTTAGTCATCAGTGATTTTTGTAAAGTTTGTTTTTTTAGGTAAATATTGTCTTATCAGTCCGTTTAGGTTTTCGTTTAAACCCCATTCACAGGAGTGATAAGGTCTTAAAATAATAATCAATAGTAAGCTCTTGCACTACCGCAAGGTCGTCTGCAAACTCTTTTCATTATCTACTGTAATAGTTTTCAAATAAGATTTCCAATCCTCTAATAAATCTATGATTGCTAACCCTACCCCTTTTGACTCTTTAGAAGACACTTTTTTCATTTTAAGCATTCCAGATCTTCTGTTATTAATTGTTAGAATAGCTTAATTGTGATTTTTACTTATTATTAAATCTCCCTCAAGATCTCTAAAGCAATCTCTGAGCTCCACTTTACTTGGTCGTTTTTTACACTGACCCTTTTTTATAATATCCCTAGAATCCTTTGCTACGCCTCTTTTAAGATAAAGCTTGCCTTAATGTTTTAAATGTTTATACAGGGTCCTTTATGTTTTTTATCATTCCAGATATAGTGATAAAGCTTTCAACACTTAGACTAGGTTCTTGGTGTTTCTTTAATATCCCTACTACTTGTTGGGGACTATAATCTAACTTTAAAAATCTTTATGAAGCTGTTTTTATTTCATTTGTAAAACAAATCTGTTTAAGTTTTGTCTTATGTCTCTCACGACACTTCTTCACAGCTAATTCGTAGCTATATTCACCGCTTCTATGATCCTTATTACGCTTTAGCTCTCGACTAATTACTGGCTTCTCTTTGTCTACTGCAATAGCTCTCTGACTATAGCCTTTTTTGCCCCTTGCATATATTGTATATCTTTATTTTTTGGTAAGGTGATTCATCGCAACTTCTTTTTTAGCGATTTGACGTTTTAAAAATAACCTTTACATCAAAACAAGAAAGAGGAACATATTCCTCTTTCTTGTTTTAAATGCATCTTTACTAACCCAATCTAAAAGTTGTTCTTATGACTTGAAATCAAGAGGGCAGCAAAAAAAACTCCCAAACACTAGTGCTTGGGAGTTTAAAAAAAATAAATACTTCAAGGAAAATTAATCAATAATCAATTTATAAGATTGTTCTTGATCGTTGTCTACCTGCTTTATTCTAATAAAATACATACCATTGCTTAAATTAGAAATATCTAGGGTTTCGGTTGTATCTATCGCTTTATGGTTGAGCACGACCTTTCCTAGCATATTGTAAATGGTGATATGCTCTATATTAATTTTAGACTCAATATGTACTAAATGATGAGCTGGATTTGGATAAACAATAATTTTAATGCTTTCAAATCGTTCGGTAGAAAGCGTTCCTAAATCATAATTTATGATGAGTTGTGGCGCATTATTTCCCTCAAAGGAATCTGCTTCTCTTTCTCCTGTTCCAGAAAAAACAAATGCAATTGGATTTAATAATTGCCAATTAGATTCCTGTAAAACACCTTCAACTAATGTTTTTAAATCGGGCGTTCTCTGGTCTAAGGTAGCATCACCCTCATTAACCCAAGCAGGAATATCACTCCATTGTACTGTATTATTTAAAAGTGTTCTACTTGATATATCAAAATCTGTGTCTGTAAACTCTAATGAGTTAGCGTTAGCCTCAGCTGCAATATTCAGATTAGTAGTTCCATCATTATCATCATCTACTGTAAATTGAATATAAGCGCTTGTTATGGTCGCATTTGCAGGTAATTGAATATCGGTAAATCTCAGTCCTACTAATTGCTCTACGGAGCCACTTTCAAAGGTTAATTCTAGATCCGTACTGGTTAAAGATATAACGCCGTTGCTCACTTCTTCCTCGGCATCATTTGCACTGTTTATCACGCCATAGATTAATGTCCCTGTTTCTGGTATTCCAGCACAATTACAGTTGCCATCTTCTATATCAAAAAGAGTGCTTGCATCACCATCATCGCAAGTTGTTCCAAATGCAGGGCAAGGATCTGAGAATCTGTAAAATAACTTTAGAACAGGCCCTACTGCATTACCATCCTTAGACTCTGCCACGCGTTTTCCGCTACCAGAAAAAATGAATGTCATTGCATTTCCGGAACTCCAACCGTTTTGAGCTCTTATCTCGTTGATCATATTTGTTAGATATGGAGTTCTTTGGTTGATACCTTCTTCCCCGACAAGATCCCATAATGAAATAGTATTCCAATCTACCTGACTGCTGGTTAAGGCTCTTAAGGATATATTAGAATTACTATCTATAAATGTACTGCTATCATCAGCAAGCTCACCGTTGATAATTAAATTAGTTGGGTCTTGATCAGAGTCGTCTTCGTCTGTTTGAAATTGAATATATGCGCGGTACAAAAAAGCATCGTCGGGTAAGTTCACGTTATTATATCTTACACCTACCACTTGATCTTCACCATCCCAAATGAGTTCTAAATCGCTACTAGTAATATCTAGCACTCCAGTTGAAAGCACTTCTTCTGCGTCATCGCTACTCGTGTTTACAACAATATCATTTTCAATAAGGTCTAGGGTAGAGAGACCTATGCAGTTACAAAAGCCATCTTCTTCGTCATTTACAGTAGTTTCATCATCGTCATCGCATGGCGTCCCTTCCTCTGGACACGTATTGTTGAGGGTGTAGGTAATGATAAGTTGGGGTGCAGCATCTGAGCTACCATCATAAGATTCGGCTGTTCGTTTTCCCTCACCTTGCATAATAAAGGTCATAGGATTAAAAATAGACCAAGTACTCTGCTCGATTATTTCTTGAACGATAGTTCTTAAGTTCGGTGTTTTTTGGTCATCTGTAGCATCTCCTACGGTATTCCAAGAAGGAATATTTTGCCATTGCACAGCGGTAAATGTCTGTGGCCTTCCAGTGATATCAAATAGCACACTTTCTGAAAAAGTAGTACTGCTCGAAGACAATTCGCCTTTAATAAGCAAATTAGTAGGGTCACTTCCTGTTTCATCCGTGGTAAATTGTATTCGTGCATCTAGAACAGAAGCATTTTCCGGCAAGCCTACGCTACCGAATCGTATGCCAATAGTTTGGTTGTTTTGACCCGCAAAAGCGTCAAAAACCAATTCCAAATCAGAGCTTGTAGTGTACATCACACCTTCTGTTTCTGATTCCTCAGCATCATCTGTTGACTCAGTAACTTGAAAAGTGAGATTTCCTGACTCCTGTAAACCTATACAATTACAATTGCCATCTTCTACATCTAAAACCGTCAACGGGTCTAAGTCATCACAGGCAGTTCCTGCTTCTGGACATGGCTCTTGATAAAATAATTTTAATACAGGTGGTTGTTCCGAGTCAAACGACTTTGCAACTCTTTTACCTTGTCCAGAAAATATAAAAGACACAGCGTTTCCTGAGGTCCAGATGGTCTGGTTAATTATTTCGTTTACGATTGTATTCAAATAGGGTGTTCTTTGATTAATCCCTGCTTCATCTATGATATTCCAGGTATCTATCTCACTCCACGACACAGAGTTTTGTGTCAAGGTTCTGGAAGAAATATCATTAAGTTGAGTTGAAAAGGAGGCACTTGTTCCTGTAAGTTCTCCATGAATCATTAAATTGGTGGGATCTTGACCCGCTGCTGTGCTCCCCGTTTCAAATTGAATATAGGCCCGATGAATAGTTGAGCCGCTCGGTATTTGAATATTTTCGAATCTAACTCCTACAATTTGATCTGTGCTATCATAAATGAATTCTAATTCTGCATGAGAGGTATTTACACTGCCGGATACTAGATCCTCTTCAGCGTCGTCACTAGAATTAGCCACTAAAATTGTTTCTTGAACTAAATCTTCTGCTCGTACTCCTTCACAATTACAAAAGCCATCTTCTTCATCAATGATAGTTAAAGGGTCATTATCATCACAAGCTGTACCTACTACATTGCAATTATTATCTAGACTATTAGATATGATAACCACAGCACCAGTAGGTGGTGTAAATACATCTAAATTTGATGGCAGCGTAAAAGGATCATTATTAGCAACCTCTCCTACGAGGTCTGCATTATTTACAATAATGGTTCTTAGTTTAATTTCATCTGGGTAAACAAATATTAATTTGAATTGATTAAAAGAGCCTGAGCTTCTGGTCCAGCTTTTGTCATCGTTATTAGGTCTTAAAGGAGCTCCCCAGCAACCTTCTCCTGTATAAACCGTTCCATTGAGTTGATCTATCACAAAACCTTCATCGTTTCCTGAACTTGAGGAAGGTTTAATAGGCCAGGTGGTTTTTGCCATGTGAGAATCACAATCTACTACTAGTCTCACTTCTTCATCAAAAAATAACTGCGCCCAAGCGCCATATTCATTATTCCCCTCAGATTTACCTGCTGTATGAGGTCTCATAGGTTTATGGTATTGAGCCATCTTCCAAGTATGTCCCGTGGAGTTCGTGAGATCATTCTCTAACCAGGTCAGTTGATTTCCTAAAACTGAAATTTCAGAATTTAAGGTGTAGGTTCTTAGCAAATCATTTCCAAAAGTGAGCGCGTAATAAGACTCTGTAGTTGGAGTGTCAAACAGGTTATAAATAACTATTGGGTTTTCATGATTCCCTCTTGCAGGAACGATTGGAAACATTCTACCATCCGTTGCTGTAGTAAGTTGCCAGTCATCAAACCAGTCTTGCCACTCTTGGTCAGTATCATCATCGGTCATATCACCACCGAACAGAACGGCATTCGGTTTTAGCTTACTGACTAGCTTATTTGCATTTTGTCTAGGTGTTCTGTTATTTCTGGAATCTCCACCAGCTATAAAAGACAAAGGACTACTATCATCCGTCGAAGTTTTAAACCAGTAACGTTGACTTACTCCTCGACTATCAGAAATTACAAAGTAATACTTAGTGTCTGGACTTAGATCAATAAGACGTACAAACCTGTTATCCATACCCCTATACACTATTGCTCTGTCCTCCGTTTGAGAAAAGGTATATGCAGATGTGTTGGTCCCATGATCAATAATATCATAATAAACAGTTGGATTTAAACCTGATATTTGATTCCATGCTACGGTGATCGTAGTTGCTGGATCATCTACTAGAATAAGTCGGTACTTGTCATTGTTTGCAACAACAGAAAATGTCATCAAACAAAATACAAAAAAGAAAAGTAATTTAGTTTTCATTAGTAAGTAATTTAAAAGTTAGAGTGTGAGTTTTAGGTAGAAGTAAATAAATAATTAAAGGCACTAAAGCATGTGGCAATCTATAAAGGGTGAGGTATGTGCTGTTGTGTAACGACGACCAAAAAAAATCTGGATTAAATCCAGATACAAGCCTCGCTGCTGCGGTTAAAAATCCCCAGATCATTACGTATACAAGCGTTGGTCTGGCTAACTTGGGAATGAATATAAATATGGAAACAATAATATCAAAGACACCTACTAAAAACAAGAGTTGAGTTGCCTGAGCTTCATTAACTCCTAAAATTTTTATGGTCATGTCTATAAAATGTCCAGGGACGTAGAAGAGTCCCATGGCAAAAAGACCATGCGGAATAAAAGTTAATGCTACTGCTATTTTAAGCCATTTAGAAAGTTTTGATACATCCATGTTCTTTAAAGAGGCATTGAAAAATATAACTAATGGAACGATCAGTTGGATGCTCAGTTCAAATAATTGAAGGATGTCGTAGTTTTTTGATTTAACCATACAGATTCCCATAAAAAACAACAAGAAAATACCAGTCCCAAGAATTGTCTTTTTTAAAATGTAAAGTCTTATTTGATGCCAAAAAAGGCAAAGTAAAGCACAAACTATAAAGACTACACTACTTAAAATGGTGAGGTTTTCTATGAATGTATTGACCTTTAAGTTGGTCGCATATTCTTGCCAAGAATAATTAAATAGCCCTTCTACAACAGGTGACAAAAGACTTTCGTCCCAAAATATAGCTCTGTAAGGAGCTCCAAAAAAGAAAAATTGATACCCTCTACCAAAGAATATTAAAAATGCTGAAAAGTTTATAAGATACCTAAACATAAAACAAGAAATAATAAGTTAGGTAAATGTATTTGCATCCATTTATCTTTAGATTATTACAAAGTTGTCAGTTTATTAACTAATCGTAAATAAAGTTATGTCCTAGGTTAACTCCATTTTAAAGAGTTTAAATAAAGGTATCGATATTTCTTCTTTAAATAGGATTGATTGTAGAGTTGAAGGGGTGTAACTAAGAGAATTTTGAGGCAAACACAAGTATTCGACAGTTTTTAAATCAATAGCAAAAACCATTTATAATACCAATTTAGTTATTAAAAGCCTTTAGAAAATGATGATTTCCTGTTATAGATGTAATGGTTTCAGGTTTAATTTCGCAGACCATTTCGCTTAGCCACTCTTTTAAACTTTTCATCGACTCGAATCTTTGATTTTAAATCAATTTTTAATGTATTGCCAGACTTGTTCGTACGGGTTTAGTTAAGGATTGTATGGGGGTTTTCTTAGCAGAACTATATTTTGTGATACCAATATATTTTTTGTGGAATGAAATCCTGCATCATCAATCACTATAATTTTATATTCCCTTGGATTATGTGTTGAAAACTCTCGCAGATAGACTTGAAATAGGTCAGTGCTTACACCGTTTATTTCCCAAACAAAAGAGTCTCTATTTATTGGCGAGTAACTGTCGTATAGATAGGTAGTCTTAAAGATATGGTGGTATGTCACTATTGGCTAAATCCCATTTGATTGCTTGTGTCCAAAAGATTAAACTCGTATAATTTCATTAATCTGTTTAAATTAGTTAACAGAAGTATTCAAATGTTGATTACCTTATAGAGTTGGTATGCAAAGAAAATCTAAAGTTGATCTTTCTTTACCTATTAGTTCAGTTATTATTCCTAATACTTTTCTTTAAGTTCTTTTTCAATTATTTCTATTAACTTATTGGTGTCTTCTTTTAATTCGATGCATTTATTTAAATCGAGGCTTTGATTAATGCGAAATTTTTCAACACCCCGTTGTAAATCAATGTAATTTTTAGAATTCTTGTCAAAAACCCAAGGATAATTATGCAAACTAAATGTTTCTGGACTGAATTTATGGTCATTAATTAGCTTAATCATTGCTCGTTGATATAAATCAAGCCCTTTAATCCCGACATTCTTCCACATTTCGTTATAATATTTTTCACGCTCGTAACGTTTGTAATAATCTTTTACTGCTTTGATTAAGCTATCAGAACCAAATGAATATAATTTTCCAGTATTTAGAAGCTCTTCATAAGTGGCATCATTGAGATTTAATTGTGATGAACCTAAATACATATCATTATTTAATAAGAACTCATAATCTGATTTTTCTAAACCTTTCGAAAAGCGAGGTATAATGTACAGGCAATTTTTCACTACACTATCTAAGCCTATTTGTTCATTATTTGGAAGAACTAAAAAGTCTAATCTATTAATATTTGAATTCAATTCCTCAAGTAGTTTTATGAGATAAACCTCATTACTTTTTCCTAGGTTTCGCTCTATATTCCAAGCACTGATACTTATGGCTAATAAGATTCCGATGACTACAAGTATAATTTCTCCAATAGCATATTTTAAGTACTGTGCCGTTTTGTTCTTTTCTATAAGGTCGTATCGTATTTTTCTAAAGAATTTAATCATATTTTTCTTGCTATTATTTCCGAATCGGCTATTTTAGGTAAATACCAACTAGATATTTGATGTCGTTTTATAAAATTAAGTTTCGATCATCTAACGAATTTGATTATTATTTTATTGGTTCGTTATAACAAAGGCTGCCCTTATCATAAGGTTTGTGTGTCTTTGAAAGTATAAAACTTTTAGTTGGCACCTCGTTGATGAATTTACGAGCAACAATTTTATCCAAAAAAAACTTTTTTTTCATCGTTATTTGTACTTTTTTATTAATCTTATTGTAAATCTAGAGCAATCAGTTCTTTTATTTTGTTTGTACTAGTTAACATTTCCAAGAGATAATCCTTCACCAGCTTATCTGTATAATTTTTTAGACGAAGTCCTCCTTCAATCGTTAAAATAATTTCTGGAATATTATTTTCAACACCTAGTGATGTTTTTTTATTAAGTATTCTATTAAAACCTAATTGTGATTCTTTTACCATAGCATTCAAAAAGATTTCATAATTCCCTTTCGCAACTCTAAAAATTCGTTCCTGCTTTCGTTAAAGCTCTATGAGTGAATTACGAATTTGTGTGGGCATTAATTTCATGTCTCCTGTTGATTCTAATGTTTGAATCGTATTGGTATTAAAAGCTAAAATGCGAAAACTTAGAACAACTTTAGAAAGCTCTTTTACTACTTTTTTAGGAGCTAAATTAGATCTTGCTACGGTCTTAAAATATCGATTTGAAGTAGTGATGCAAGTATCTAAATATATTACTCGGGCATTAATGTTTTCTATTTCCT
>NZ_PJBS01000091.1 GCF_002836055.1 Psychroflexus sp. MES1-P1E | reverse complement strand
TACATTATTCATGCAATCTCACTAATAATGCGAATACTCACTATATTTAGCTAATTTTTATATTTATACCTATGTGTAGCTTCAACTTTTAGGACAGTTTAATAAATGCTGAGCTGGCCTCTATCCAAGGGGCCATCGATGGACCAAACCACGCCTGAAGCGACTGAAATTAAACTGCCTAAACTTCAACTTGGCATTGCTAAAACCACCAGTATTCACAGAGATTTTGATCTTACTACGTCCTTGAATATGGACTTTCGCTTTGCCGAAACCAATGATATCATTTCCTCTGGGACGATGAGTGCTACCCCCGCTTTTGGTTTTGAAGTTGACTATATCAAATTAGTGTACTTAAGAGGGGGCGTCGGTAATTTTCAAAACCTTGAATCCCTTGGTGGTAAGGGAACCAATATTGGCTTTCAGCCCAATTTTGGAGTAGGATTTCGGTATAAAGGAATCCAAATTGACTACGCCCTTACCTATATTCGAGACCGAAGCCTTGCCTTATATTCCAATGTTTTTTCTTTAGAACTAGATTGATCCGTATTAGGGTATTCAAATTGACTACGCCCTTACCGATATTGGTGACCAAAGCCTTGCCTTATATTCCAATGTTTTTTCTTTAGAACTAGATTGGTCCGTATTTAGATAAGAGTTTAAGTCCCTAACTCACAAAGCAATAAATAAAGATTTGCATTTAATTTTGTGAAATTGTGTAAATTTAACGTTAGGCATTTGTTAAGTGTTCTATTAACAGCTAGTTTAGCACTTGGCTAATTCTAACTAATAAAAAATTATTAACAAATGAAACAAAATGTAAATTGGATCTTCTTATTCCTTTTCGCTTTAATCTCACATGTAGGTTTTGCGCAAAGTCAAGAAGTAACTGGAACTGTTGTAGACAACAGTGGTTTACCTCTACCAGGAGTAAACGTAATCGAAGATGGAACGAGTAATGGTACACAGACCGACTTTGATGGAAATTTCTCTATCGAAGTTGAACAAGGTGCTGTTTTGGTGTTTTCCTATTTAGGAATGAAAGAACAGAAAGTGACTGTAGGAAGTCAATCTTCTTTTGAAGTAACCTTAAAGAATGATACTGGTCAACTCGATGAGGTGGTTATAACTGCTTTAGGGATTACCAGAGAGAAAAAATCCTTAGGATATTCTACACAACAAGTTGCTGGTGAAGATTTAACCGTAACAAGAAGCTCTAACGCTATTAATTCCTTAAGTGGAAGAGTCGCTGGTGTTCAAATTTCAAATTCTTCCGCTAATCTTGGTGGATCAACAAGAATATTGATTAGGGGTATTGGTTCTGTAACTCAGGAAAATAGACCATTATATGTTATTGATGGTGTTCCGCTAGCAAACGATAACTTCAACCCCGGAGGTACTTCTACAGGTGGTGGAGGCCGTGACTTTGGTGACACAGGCTCTGACATTAATCCAGATGATATTGAAAATATGCAAGTTCTTAAAGGTGGACCAGCAGCAGCTTTGTACGGAAACAGAGCCATTAATGGTGTCATCTTGATTACTACTAAATCTGGAAAGAAAGGAAAAGGGCAAGTTGTTGTAAATTCAGGTCTTTCTTTTGAATCTGTAAATGTCACTCCTAATGTTCAGAAAAAATATGGTGGTGGTGCAGGAAACCCTAATACACTTGGACCCGGAAGTTTTAATAGTCAAACTATCGGCGGAACTGACTATCAACTTGTAGATTATGCGACCGATGAATCTTGGGGGCCACAATATGATCCTAATACAAGCGTATTACATTGGGATGCATTTGATCCTGAATTTGCAGACGATTTCTTAAATCCAAGACCTTGGGTTTATCCTGAAAATGACCAAGAGGATTTCTTTAGAACAGGTGTAACACTTAACAATAGTGTGTCCTTTTCTAATGGAGATGATAATAGTCAGTATAGAGCATCTATTTCCAATATCCAAGCAGAAGGCGTAGTCCCTAATTCAAATTTAGATAAGACTACGGTTAATTTTAATGGAACAACTAAAGTCGGAGATAAATTAAAAGTAGGCTCTAACTTTAATTATACAAGAACTAGCGGTTTCAATAGACCTTCTACAGGATATTCTGGAAACAGTGTTATCCTACAGTTTTATCAATTTGGACAGACTCAACTTGACTCAGAGCGTTTGAAAAAATATGTGACCCCGTCTGGTCAGCAAAGAACTTGGAACAGGGTCGCTTTTGATAATCCAACTCCTCGTTATACAGATAATCCATATTGGATTATCAATAACAACACGGCGCAAGATGAAAGAAACAGATTTTATGGAAAGATTTTTGCTAATTACCAAATTACGGATGATTTAAGTGCAGAAGTAAATGCTTACGGTGACACTTATGGAGCAGAAATTAATCAAAGAAGAGTTAATGGTTCACAAGCACAATCATTCTATTCTCAATTCAATACTAACTACAAAGAATTCAATTACGAAGGTAGATTGTCTTACAACAAGAAATTTTTAGATAATAAACTTACCTTGAATGCTGTAGGAGGTTTAAATAGACGAGATGTTAGAATTTCAACGTTGAGTGGTGAAACGCAAGGAGGCCTAATTGTAAATGGTCTTTTTAATCTTGGAAATTCAGCTAACCAGTCAACTGTTAGTGATGATGATTCTAGTTTAAGAGTAAATAGTGTGTTTGCTACAGCTTCTGTGGGCTATGACAATTTTTTATACTTGAATGCGAGTGTTAGAAATGACTGGGATTCTTCATTACCAGCAGATAATAATTCTTACCTCTATCCCTCTGTAAGCTCGAGTTTGGTATTTTCTGAACTAGTAGAATTTGATTGGTTAAACTTTGGTAAATTAAGAGGAGGTTATGCACAAGTTGGTGGTGGTACAGATCCAAATAATTTAAGAACAGTATATAGTAATCCTAATAATTTAAATTTCTTGGGTAATCCAACATTTAGCCAACCTGGGAATAAACTTAATCCTAACCTACTCCCTGAACAAAAGAAAACTTGGGAAATTGGTCTAGAAATGGGATTCTTAAAAAATAGAATTAGTTTTGATTTCACCTATTATAATGAAAGAACAGAGGATTTAATTACTCCTGTGAGCGTAGATCCAGGTACTGGATATACTGGAACTACAGTAAATGCAGGTGAACTGGAAAATAAAGGTATAGAGCTTTTAGTGAACGTAAGACCTATAGAGACAGAAGATTTTTCTTGGGATGTGACTGTGAATTTTGCTAGAAACAGAAATAAATTATTATCTCTGATTGACGGTGTAGAATCTTTACAGCTTGCTCGTTTTCCTTTCAATGGTGTTAGTTTAAACGCTGTAGTTGGAGAGGCGTATGGACAGATAAGAGGTACCAACTATGTTTTTGATGACCTAGGCAACAAAGTTATTAGTGCAGGTGGTAGCTATTTAGAAACTCAAGATGTTGAAAATCTAGGTAGTATTTTACCAGATTTCAATATGGGTATAAGAAATTCTATTTCTTACAAAAACTTTAGACTAAGTGCACTTATCGATATCCAGCAGGGTGGTAAATTTAGATCCTTAACTAACATCTGGGGTAACTATTCTGGTATATTAGAGCAGACCGCTAGAGGAAACATTAGAGAAGAAGGTGTTGTCTTGTCAGGCGTAACTGGTGATGTCACTTTTAACGATGACGGCAGCTATACTGTAACCAATACAGCAACGAATACTACTGTTATATCTGCTCAACAAGAAGGACAAGATCATTTCTTTGGGAATGATAACCAGAATGTTTTTGATGCTGATTATGTTAAATTAAGAGAACTTAATCTTACTTACACATTCAATAAAGAGTGGTTCGGAGGTTTTGTTCAAGATGTTCAATTATCAGCTTTTGGAAGAAACCTAGCAGTTTGGGGACTAGATAATGAAAACTTTGATCCAGAAATCGCTACTGGTGGTAGTGGTAACGTACAAGGTTCAGAAGGTGGCTCATTACCATCAACCTTATCTTATGGTCTTAACCTACAACTTAAATTTTAAGAAATTATGAAATATACATTTTTAACAACACTAGCGATTGCATTGTTTTTCGTAAGCTCATGTGACGATGGCTTAGAGAATTACAATGTGAATACAAATAGTCCTGAAGTCGTTCCTGCCTACACTGTTTTTAATAGTGCAACCGTAGAATACACAGACTTCATGAGAGATGCCTTTAACACAGGAAGGCTTACACTTCCTTGGTTGCAATATTGGGGACAAACTAGTTATGCTGATGAAGATAGGTTCTTATACAGAGAAACTACAGCAGAAAGTATTTATACAAACTCATATAGAGTTGCAACAGATTTAAAAGCTGTTATAGAATTAAATACTAATGAAGAGACAAGGCCCACTCAAGCTGCCTTTGGTAATAATGAAAATCAAATTGCTGCTGCTAGAATAATGTTAGTCTATGTTTTCCATACATTAACTGATACTTTTGGAGATGTTCCTTATTATTCTTACGGCTCTGATAATCCAACTTTTCAAGGTTTGCAAGTTGATGAGTTTCTTTCTCCTGTTTTTGCAGATCAAGAATTGATTTATCAGGATTTATTGAAAGAATTAAGAGAAGCTTCAAACCAATTAGTAACTTCAGAACCTGTCTTTACGGCTGGTGATAATATTTTTGATGGAGATGCTACAAAATGGAAAAAGTTTGCTAATTCGTTAATTCTTAGAGTTGCTAATAGATTGAGAAATACAGATGCCGCAGCAGCAAATTCTGCAATTGATGCAGCGATCACCTCTGGTGTCATGACTTCTAATGCTGATAATGCTGTACAAGCATATTCTACTGAGGATGCTACAGCTTCACCATTTTGGCAATCATTTATTGGAAGAACTGATTTTGGAGTAACTAATACATTCGTTGATATCCTAAAGGGTAATGATAATGCTTTTGGTGAAGATCCAAGATTATTTAAAATGGCTGCACCAAGTATAGTAGGTATCCAAGATATACAAGCTGATGATTATACTGAAAGTACAGATCCAGATGATTATCAAGGTCTTCCTTATGCTTTTCCATTAACTCAACAATTACCATTTTCTACATACAGTTTTCCAAGTAGTAATGTGTTGAAGCCTGATTATGGCGAAGTCTTGATGGAATATGCAGAAGTTCAATTTATTATTTCAGAGAGAAATGGTTTCTCACAAGCAGAATATGAAGAAGGTGTAGCTTCTTCTATGGAAAAATGGGGTGTAGATGCTGCTGATATTTCAGTTTTTATATCTAATCTTCCTGCTGCAAATGAGGCAAATGTATTAAATCAAAAATACGTTGCTTTATACATGCAAGCACACGAAGCTTGGGCTGAATATAGAAGAACAGGATTCCCTAACTTAATTGTTGTTCCAGGTGAAACAATTACTTTAGATCAGAATCAGTTTGCTGCTTTAACCAATGCAGATCCAACTTATGTTTTCGTACCAAGAGTTGATATCGATGAAATGCCACAGCGTTTAAGATATCCTCAAATTCTTCAAACCTTAAATGAAGCTAACAGAGCTGCTGCAGCTCAAGCTTTAGGTGGAGATGTGATCACAAGTCCATTATTTTGGGATGTGAATTAAACATTCATTTATTATACTATTTACGAAAGCTGCTAGAGAAATCTAGCAGCTTTTTTTGTGGCAAAACCCTAACTTTGTAAAATGATTAAAATTATAGTATTCTTACTTCTATCCTCTTCTCTACTCTTCGGGCAACAAACTGAAAAGGTTGACTTTTTGGAACTTAATGCTACCGTGACCATCGATACCATCAATTTTGAAGTAAAGGGACAGGTAGAAGTCAGTTTTAAGATCCTAAAAGATGTAGATTCTGTTTATCTAGACGCCGTCGATATGCGCATTAAACCTTCAGAATCAAATACTCTTAAGATTGTTACTACAGACGATAAAATTTGGATGACCAGTAATTTTAAAAAAGATAAAAGCTATTCGGCTACTTTTTCATATAAATGCGAGCCTAAACAAGCGCTTTACTTTGTGGGTTTCAATTCAACTTTAAAAGCCTATCCCTCTCAAGTCTGGACCCAAGGACAAGGCAAATACACTTCCCACTGGTTGCCGAGTCTTGATGATATGAATGATAAAGTGATCTTTAGTATTACTTACGAGGCTCCTGAAAATTATGAAGTGATTGCTAATGGCAACCTAAACAAGACAAGGTCTAGATTGAACCATAAATCTTGGCACTATGAAATGCAAAAACCGATGAGTAGCTACTTAGTAGGTTTTGTAATGGGAGACTTCAGGCGAACGTCTGCAAAAAGTGAAAAAGGCATTCCACTACAAGTCTATCTTGAAACCAGACACCTGGATAAAATGAGTTATACGTATCGAGACCATGTTAAAATTTTTAATAGTCTAGAAAACAAAATCAATATAAATTATCCTTGGCGAAATTTTAAACAAGTCCCTGTCCGAGATTTTTTGTATGCTGGTATGGAAAATACAACACTCAATACCTTCTCTGAAGAATTTGTCGTGGATAGTATTGGAGCAAATGACAGGAGTTTTGTAAACGTCCAGGCGCACGAATTGGCGCACCAGTGGTTTGGTAATTTAGTGACTGAAACTTCATCTAAACACCATTGGCTTCATGAAGGCTTTGCCACCTATTATGCTTTAGAGGTAGAAAAGGAAATATTTGGAGAGGAGTATTATTATTTTAAACTTTTTAAAACCGCAGAAGAACTTAAAGCTAAAAGTGATTCTGGACAAGGACAAGTACTCGTAAGCGTCGGGGGAAGCTCTTTGACTTACTACGAAAAAGGAGCTTGGGCGCTTATTATTCTAAAAAACACTGTTGGGGAGGCTGTGTTTCAAAAAGCTATTGAAAGTTATTTAAATAAATATGCTTATAAAAACGTCACCACAGAAGATTTTATGACTGAAGTTGAGTTTCATTACGGTCAACCTCTCACTAATTTTAAAGAGCGATGGCTTAACCAAAAAGCATTTCAGTCTAAAGAAACCTTAATGCTTTTAAAAAAGCAGAAGTTTATTCAAAGCTACTTAAAACTGGCTGCTTTTAGAGAAACCCGGCTGAGTCTTAAAACAGATAGAATTAGTGATGCTCTTGATTTCCCCGTAAATGATTACTTGGGACAGGAAGCTGTACATCAGCTTAATGGTGGAGACTTTGACCTCTCGATTCCACTCTATAAGAAGGCATTTGAAACCAATAATCTATATGTGAGGCAAGCCATTGCAAATTCTTTAACCTCTATTCCCTCAGAACTTAAAGCAGACTACGAAAGCTTGCTTAAGGATGATTCTTATGCTACTATGGAAAAAGCATTATTTAACCTCTGGAGAGCCTTCCCTGAAGATAGACATATCTATTTGGAGGCCACAAAAGCTTCTGTTGGTTTTCAAAATAAAAATATAAACCTTCTTTGGCTTACTCTCAACTTAGCTACACCAGATTATCAGCCTGATAAAAAGCCTTCTGTTTATGGTGAGTTAAGCGAGCATACTCAAGCAGGCTATCCGTACCAAGTGAGAGAGAATGCTTTTGGATATTTATACCAAATTGATACCTTCTCAAAAGAAAATTATAAGGATTTAATGGAAGGTGTTTTTCATCCTGTGTGGCAATTCAAAAAATTCTGCAGAGAACTTATGGATACCTTAATGAACTCTGAAAAACATTCTAAAGCCCTTAATAAACTAGCTCAAAATTTTAGTATCCGAGAAAAGACCTTTTTCAATAATCGATATTAAAACAATTGCCGGATTTCATTTTTTAAAAAAGCAATACCTGTATCACTAGGTGAAGATCTTTCGAATAACTCTGTTAACACAACTTCTCTTAATTTTTGAGCAGAAGTGATTTTATCACTCATAGCTGTTTTTCGGATTAAAGAAATAGTCGAATTTTTGGAAGCCTTAATAGCATCCCAACATTTTTGACTGACATAAACTTGCTGAACCAAATTATGCTCAAACTCTTGTTCTATTGATGATATAAGTAAGGTTTCATAATCATATTTATTTTCTCCAACAGGTTTTATCCGAGAAAGCAATTGACCAGGTGAAATGCGTTCAAGAAACAAAACCAATCGTTCAAAGGCTTGTAATCTGAGAGGTAAGACTTCACTCCTATTCTCTTTTCTAAGCTCCATATAGTGCATTTCCTTTTGATGATCTACAAAGGTTTTAAAGAAATAAAAGGATATCAACCCTACTATTATCGATGGTATTAAATAAGATAAATAGCCTAAAAGTTCTGAAGCTGACTGCATTGCTTAATTTTGATTCAAATATAGATATTATGATCAACTTTACCTTTTTAGACTATAAATTAAAAACTGGAAGACTTAAAGATTGGGTGTAAATTGATTAATTTTGAACGAATAACCACATGACTTAAAATTAGAATCTTGCAAGATTATATTAAACAACTTAATGAGGCTCAACGCGAAGCTGTTTTACAGAAGGATGGACCAATGATTGTGATCGCGGGAGCAGGTTCTGGCAAAACAAGAGTGTTGACCTATAGAATTGCTTATTTGATGAGTGAGGGTGTAGACTCTTTTAATATCCTCTCCTTAACATTTACCAACAAGGCAGCTAAGGAGATGAAGAATAGAATATCTAAAATTGTTGGAGCAGAAGCCAAAAATTTATGGATGGGAACTTTTCACTCCGTATTTGCTAAAATATTAAGGTTTGAAGGGGATAAACTCGGTTTTCCTTCCAACTTTACGATATACGATTCCAACGATTCCCAACAATTGATAAGGTCTATTATTAAAGAAAAAAATCTTGATAAGGACATCTATAAATACAAACAAATCTTATCGAGAATCTCTTCTTTTAAGAACAGTTTGATCACGGTGAATGCCTATTTAAAAAACCCTGAGTTACAAGAAGCAGATGCAATGGCTAAGCGACCTAGACTAGGAGAAATCTATCAAGAATATGTAGATCGTTGTTTCAAATCTGGAGCTATGGATTTTGATGATTTATTGTTGAGAACCAATGAGCTTCTCACTCGGTTTCCCGAGGTATTGGCTAAGTACCAACAAAAATTTAAATACATCTTAGTAGACGAGTATCAAGATACAAATCACTCTCAATATCTAATCGTAAAAGCTTTAAGTGATAGGTATCAAAATATATGTGTGGTGGGAGACGATGCACAAAGTATCTATGGCTTCCGTGGAGCCAACATCAATAATATTTTAAATTTCCAAAAAGATTATAGCGATGTAAAATCTTTTAGACTAGAGCAAAACTATAGGTCTACTAAAAATATCGTTGATGCTGCCAATTCCATTATTGAAAAAAACAAAACCAAGCTCGACAAAGTGGTATGGACGGAAAACCTTGAGGGTTCTAAAATTCATGTAAATCGGCTGGTGAATGATGCTGAAGAAGGCCGGTTTGTTGCTAACTCAATTACGGAAAAGCGCATGCAAGAAGGTGCTAAAAACGGAGAATTTGCTGTATTATACCGTACAAATGCCCAGAGTAGATCTATTGAGGATGCCCTGAGACGCAAGGACATTCCCTACCGTATTTTTGGCGGTCTATCCTTTTATCAGAGAAAAGAAGTCAAAGATATTCTAGCTTATTTAAGGTTGATTGTAAATCCTAAAGATGAAGAAGCTTTAAAAAGAGTCATTAATAATCCCTCAAGAGGTATAGGACAGACCACAATTGACAAACTGACACTGGCGGCCAATCATTATAAAAGGACGATTTTTGAAATTATCGAAAATATAAATAAACTCGACTTAAGTATTAATAAAGGCACTAAAACTAAATTGGTGAACTTTGTTATTATGATTAAAAGTTTTAAAGTTCAGAATGACTCCTTGAATGCTTTTCAAATCACAGAAATTGTATCCAAAAAGACAGGACTTCTCCAAGAGTTTAAAAAAGATGGTACCCCAGAAGGAATTGCTAGAATAGAGAATATTGAAGAACTACTTAATGGTATTAGCGATTTTGTAGAAGGCCAAAAAGAACTGGTGAATGCCGATGGATCACTTACAGAATTTTTGGAAGATATCGCTTTAGCTACATCATTAGACAAAGAAACAGCCGATGAAGATCGCGTTGCTTTGATGACGATTCACTTGGCCAAAGGACTTGAGTTTCCTTACGTATACATCGTAGGCCTTGAGGAAGACCTATTCCCTTCTGCGATGAGCATGAGTACTAGATCTGAACTTGAAGAAGAGCGACGATTGTTTTATGTAGCATTGACTAGAGCAGAAAAAGAAGCTTACCTCACCTATGTGCTTTCAAGATACCGCTGGGGTAAATTGATCGATGCAGAACCAAGTCGGTTTATTGAAGAAATCGATGAGAAGTATCTAGACTATATGGTTCCAAAAGACGATTATAGATATAAACCTCTTATTGATAAAGATATATTTGACGAAGTAGATAAATCCAAGTTAAGGCAAACTAAACCCGAAAACGGGACCCCTCCTCCAAGTCATAAACCAACTGAACAGCAACTAAAACGACTTAGAAAAATTAAACCAGAAGGAGAGTCTACTCCTACCCAAAAAGCAAAACCTATGCAGTTGGATGCAGGGCAAATGGTAGAGCATACTCGATTTGGTAAAGGAGAGGTCTTAAATGTGGAAGGAGTGGGCATGGATAAGAAAGCAGAGATTAAGTTTGAAAATGGAGGTGTGAAAAATCTAATTTTGAAATTTGCAAAATTGAAAATACTCTCTTAGATGCTCTCAGTCTCAAACCTTATTATTGCTTTACTCTCTATATTTAGTATACTACTTCTCTCCATAAGCTATTTTATCCCACAAGATTCTGAAATTAATAAGCTTATTAATTACTATGATTTTGGTTTGTGTGCAGTCTTCTTGTACGATTTTTTCAGTCAATTGAGGAAACGAAAAAAGAGGTGGCGCTATTTCTTCACTTATGGGTGGTTAGACCTGTTATCCTCTATTCCCATTGTTTCAGAATTTAGATATATAAGGGTATTAAGGATCTTTAGGATCTTTAGGATTATGAAATCCTTTCACCTCCTTTATAAATTTGTGATAACTCATAAAAAAGCAAGTCTATACGGTTTCATTATTTTTGTTTCTACGGTTATCTTGGTTTTAAGCTCAACATTGGTCTTATACTTAGAAAAAGATGTAGGTAATATTAAAACTGCTGAAGATGCTCTTTGGTGGAGTTATATCACAATAACTACTGTTGGGTATGGTGATTATTATCCTGTCACCAATCTTGGAAAACTAACGGCAAGTATATTGATTTTGAATGGTATTGCCATCTTCGGCGCTATCGTATCCTATATAACGGATAGAGTGAATACCATCAAGAGGAAATCATCTCTTGATTAATTTTTTTGTAAATTTAAACTAGTATTTTATATTTTAAGACCATGGCAGAACTCATTAGAATTTACGAGGAGAATCCTTCAGAAAAAGAATTAAAACGCATCGTTAAGATTTTAAAAAAAGGTGGTTTAGTGATCTATCCTACAGATACTGTTTACGGGCTTGGTTGTGACATCAATAATACAAAAGCACTTGAAAAAATAGCTAGAATAAAGGGGGTTAAACTCGAAAAAGCAAACTTTTCATTTGTGTGCCAAGATTTAAGCAATCTATCTGAATATGTTGCACAACTAGACTCGACAACCTTCAAAATATTAAAACGGAACTTACCTGGTCCCTACACTTTTATCCTTCCGGGAAATAACAAATTGCCTTCTGTCTTCAAGAAAAAGAAAACCGTTGGTATAAGAGTTCCTAATAATAAAATCGCCCAACTTTTGGTCCAACATCTAGGAAACCCAATTATTTCTTCTTCCATAAGGGATGAAGATGATGTTATAGAATACACTACTGATCCAGAGCTTATTGCAGAAAAATGGGGCAAACTGGTCGACGTTGTCATCGATGGAGGCTTTGGGGACAATGTTGCCTCTACAGTATTTGATTTAACAGAACCCGAACCAAAGCTGATCAGACAGGGTAAAGGGTCAGCAGATATTTAGTATCAAGTTAGACCAAATCAGCATCTAAATGTCGTATAAAATCAGTTTCTTTTTCACTTAGTAATCGTCGTAAAATAGAACCGTAACTAGTGCTATGCTTATATTTTTTTCCTCAACTAAGTAAATAACCTATGCTGAGCTACGTCGTAGTATATTTCAAATTTATAATACAACATTTAATAACCAAATTGGTATTAAACCTATAGTGTCGCCATAAATCGTTTCTTTTTTGACATTTAAAATGCAAATTGATTAAAAAGCAAAAGCGGAACATCTTCAGAGGCCCCGCTTTTGATTTAAAGCTTATATTTTACTATAGGGTCGGTTTATCTACAAAAGGTCTTTCGTCTCTATTGGCGATTTCCCAAGCCGTAAAAAATACAAGTCTAGCTCTTTTTTCTAAAAGGTCATATTCTATTTTTTCTGGAGTATCCGTGGGCTGGTGGTAGTCTTCGTGAACACCGTTAAAATAAAAGATGATTGGGATATCAAATTTAGCAAAGTTATAATGATCACTTCTGTAGTAGAAACGGTTAGGATCGTTCTCATCGTTATAGGTATAATCTAAATTTAGATCAGTATAGGTAGCGTTAGCCTTTTCAGAAATTTCATGTAAGTCTGTGCTTAATTTATCGCTTCCTATAAGGTAGACATAGTTAGGATCGTCTTGATGGGCTTCATCAATTCTTCCAATCATATCAATATTAAGATTGGCAACAGTATTTTCTAAAGGATAAATTGGATTTTCAGAGTAGTACTTAGACCCCAATAGGCCTTTTTCTTCTGCTGTCACATGAAGAAATATAATTGAACGCTTAGGTCTATACCCTTCGGAAACCGCTTTTTGAAAAGCTTCAGCAATTTCCATGATAGCTACAGTTCCTGAACCATCGTCATCTGCGCCATTATAAATTTCCCCATCTTTCATTCCTATGTGGTCATAATGTGAAGTAATCACAAGATATTCTTCTGGTAATTCGCTTCCTTTAATAATAGAAATTACATTCTCACTAGCTTTAAACTTGTCGTTAAAATAGGCTGAAGGAATGGTTTGGAAATAAGAGTCTTCCTCCTCAAAAGAGCCTCCTTGGATATTTAGGCTTTTATAATAATCCTTTAGATATTCGGCAGCTTTCTTTTGACCGGGCTCGCCTGTGTCCCTTCCTTGAAAATCATCTGAACTAAAGGTATACAGGTAATCACTTAATTCTGAAGATGTGATGGTTTTTGAAAATTGATTTGGATCAACTTTAGTCACATCTTTCATTTGTGTTTTACATCCTACTAAGCTTATCGCTAAGAATAATGGTACTATTATTTTTCTCATGGGTTCGTTATTTAATGCTAAAATAAGAGTTTCGTGCTTTTGCACCAAATTAAACATATAATGCCGCAATAAATCGTTTCTTTTCAGCTCGTTTTTATCAAATATAAGAACCACAACTAAGGCTTTGCTAATTATTTTCACTTCGATCGATCAAAAACAATTCAATTTGTTCACATTATATTATAAATTTAATGTGGTATTAGATATACTTCAAAATCAAAAAAAGTACGGAATTCTACTTTTGAAATATCAAAGAGAAAAAATTTCATAATTCGAGTTAGAATAGTTTTGATAAATCAAAAAGCTTACTATATTTGCAATCGCTAAAGAAATCTTGTAAAGGAATTTAAATTAAAGACAGTCATTTAGTAATTGGGATGTTGAATTTTTTAGACCTTTGGAGAAATGGCAGAGCGGTCGTACCGAAGATTCGGGAGCGGCAGTATTAAAAAGACTAGCACTCTTTTTTTATTTATTGACTGGAGAAATGGCAGAGCGGTCGAATGCGGCAGTCTTGAAAACTGTTGAGGGTCACACCTCCGGGGGTTCGAATCCCTCTTTCTCCGCAGATTCAAGTTTCAAAAGAAACTTAAACAATCAAAAAACCCTTTAAAGTCAGTCTTTAAAGGGTTTTTCATTTTTCGACAATTTCAAAAGGCACATAGAATATCAAAGTTTAGTTACCCTATGAGTTACCCTATTGTAATTTTGGGTTCGATTCCCTAAAATAGGGTAACTAGATTTTGAGGATTCGCTCCGAATTCGCTACTATTACTGGGATTCAAGATGTTTTTAAATCAGTTTTGCTCTAATTTAAAAACAGAAAAATGCTACAAATCATCTATTTTATTAAGTCTGATAAGGCTAAGAAGAATGGCGAATGTCCAATCTACGCGAAAATTCAATTTCAGCGTCAGACAATAACCATGAGTACTAAACAAAGTATTACACCCAGTCGCTGGAGCTTCACCAATAACCTGAGAAATCCATTGAAGCTTGAGAAAGAAAAGGTCATAAAAGCGTCTCTCGATAGCTTAAACCTAAGCTTTGAAAGAAAAATAAATGAATTAATAAGAGCAAATTCTGCAGTTAATTTAAATGAAATTCGAAAAGATATCACTGGGAAACCAAAGAAAAAAAAGAAAGAAGTAGGGCTATTAGATATTTTTGAAAAACATAACAAATCATTCGAAAGAAAAGTAGATGCTGGAGAGCGTTCTTCCGCATCTTTACAGAAATACAAGAGATCCAAAACTCTTATTGAAGATTTTATTAAGAAGGAATACGGTAAGGATAATATATCTATAGACTCAGTAAAAGGCGCATTTATTTATAATCTTGAATCTTACCTAAAATATGAGAGTGTTTATAAGGGGAAGGTTGGAATTAAAAATAATTCAGTTGTGAAGTATTTTAAAAATTTCAAGACAGTGTGTAATTACGGAATTAAACTAGATATAATTACTAAGAATCCATTTTCAAAATATGATGGAAAATTGAAAGTAAAAGACGCTGTCTTTCTTACAAAGGCCGAGCTGTTAAGAATTGAAGAAAAATCCTTTGATATTGTCAGATTACAGAGAGTGAGAGACATTTTTCTTTTTAGTTGCTATACAGGTTATGCTCCTATTGATGAGCAATCATTGACCAGAAAAAATCTCATACAGAATAATGAAGGTGATTACTGGATAGTAACTGATAGGGTGAAAACAGGAATTAGAGCAAATGTACCAGTACTTCCAACAACGCTCAGGATAATTAAAAAATACCAGGATTTACAAAAGGGGCTGATTCCGAAGCTATCTAACCAGAAAATGAATGCATACCTAAAGGAAATAGCTGATGTTTGCGGAATTCATAAAAAACTGACATGGTATACAGCAAGACACACATTTGCTACAACGGTTACTCTTGGTAATGGAATCAGGATGGAAAATGTATCAGCTATGATGGGTCATTCTAATATTCAACAAACACAACACTATGCAAAAGTATTGGACTCTAGTGTAAATGATGATATGGGCAAAATAAAAGATATTTATAAGTAATAAATCTTAGAATTTAACAAAAATTGCATTAGTTATTAAACTGTTACAATCTCTATTTTGTCTGGCTTATATTTGTAATTAAAAGCCTTAATTATGAATTATAAGTATCAACTAGATCTAGAGATAACTCGACTTTTAAAATTTATTATATCGTATGATGAAAATTTTAAAGCATTCAAATTTAACGATACTTGGGTAAATGAAATTAATGATCATTTCTATAAGGTTAAGATAACCATAATAATGCAATTGCTGGCAAAATACTTAAAGCATGGACTTAAGCAGGCTGAATACCTCGAATACCTGAAAAATTGGATATCTAAAAAGCTAAGTCAAATAGAAAACTATGAACTTAATTCAATCGAATTTTTTGAATCATATACCCAAAAAATCTCAACGGTGAACGGCCATAGCAAAGAACCAACTTCTAATAGTGAGCTATTTAAGACCTACAAAGAGGACAACAAGTTAGCATTAGAACAAAACCCTGATTTGGTAAACTATCTGAATTTTTTTTCAAAAAAAATAAACAATCTTAAAACTGAACAGGATTTCGAAAAAGGTTTACTGTTATATGCTTTAAACACCTATAAAGATGCGCTTAAGGATTTGCATGGGTATATTTATGAAATTTCAAATGATGCTGAGTACATAGATTTCAAAAGCATAGATCTTGGAGATTGGGAAGAGTCTACCGTCAAGGAGAAGAAGCATCGTCTGGGACATTTAAATTTAAGCAAAAAAAAGGTGGCACATTTTTTTAGAATCTTATTGGAAGAAAACTATTTAGTTTTTGATGAAAAGGATGATGCCGCAAACAGGCTCGAAATGAAAAGATTTGTTGAAGATAACTTTACGTTTAAAAATCTTAAAAAAGAAAGATCAGCTATTAAAACCTTTAGAAGAGAGTATTCTGAAGTTTGTTCTAACCTAAGTCCAGATGTAAAAGAACATAAAGATTTCATTGATAAATTAATTTCAAAACTCCAGACCAGAAAAGATAATCTCAAGGACTAAATTCGCTCCGAATTCGCTCCTATTCTTCTCTTTTATAGACAGTTATTCTCAACTTAGCGGTATATAAACATTAAAAATATTATATATGACAGCTTATAGTTCAGAGGAAATGAAAATACCCACAGTCAATACAATTAAGTATTTGCTTGACCCGATTATTAAAAAATTGGATCACTTAGACTCTACAATTAAAAATAGTAATTCTTTGAGTTCAGAATCAAAGTATTATAGAAACAGTGACTTAAAAAAATTATTCGGACTTTCCAGCAATACGATAATCAAGTACAGGGAAACTGGTCTGTTGCCCTACACTAAGTTGGGAGAGATCTTTCTATACGAAAAGAAAAAAATCGATTCAATTCTTAAAGAAAATTCTGTAAACCTCTAACCTATGAAAGATCCTTTTACCTGTGAAGAGTTTGAACCAAAACGTAAAAATCAACGATTTGCGAATTCTAAGAATAGAATAGATTACCATAACATGAAGGCCAATAAATTAAGAGAAGAAAAAGCTTCTATGGATAAGCCATTGAGCGAAAACCTTAAAATTTTAAAGGACATTATGAAAGGTAAAAACAAACATACCGTTCATAAAGAATTTTTGAGAGGCAAAGGCTATAATTTTGAAGTTTATAATGGCATGTACAAAAATGGAACCGATAGAGGGTATCGTGTTTATAACTATATATTAATCTTTACAGAATCTAATGTCAAAATCCTACAAAATAATAGATCCTAGTCTACATGTCTTGGCCGATAAGACAACTAATCATGCCTCATTAATCAATGAGAATATGAACTTAAAAAACTTAAATGCCATTATCATACTTTCAGCAGTAGTAATATTAAGCATTGGTTATGTATATTATCAAAGCCGTGATATGGACGATAAAAATGAAAGTTGAGTCAGCCTACAAACGTTTAGAGACCTTGCAATTGTAAGCAGTCCTAATTGTTCTAATACTAAATTGTGAATAAATACTGATTAGTAAACTTGTTGTTCTTTATTTAGAGAAATAATTATTTTCAGGGACAATGTTTATTTTCAGAAATGATAATTATTTTAAGAAATAATATTTGTCTCTGAAAATAACTACTTAGAGTATTCTAAAATTTGCTGAATTCAACCCATAAGTGCAACAACTTTATTGTTTAAGACTTTAATTGGGTTATTGTAATTAAATTTTCTAATAGGTCAGTAATTTAGTAATCTTTCAACTTCTTTTATTCTTTTGGTTGACACAACTCTAAGATCTGTTTTCTTAGGAAAAAACCTTCTGATAACCCCTATTCTGTTTTCTACGGTTCCCTTGTCCTGAGATGTATATGGTCTTGTAAAATAAGTCTTTACAGTTAAATCTTTTGCGATTTTATGATGGTAGGCAAATTCTTTTCCGCTATCAAATGTGATGGTCTTGATCCATGATGTGTTAAAGTTGGTAAGTCTCTGGTTCATTTTTTCATATACTTCATCTGCATTTTTACTTTTGAGCTTTTCAATCATCGTTATCAAAGTTGTCCTATCAGTCATTACTAATGGGGCAGATTTATGATTACTTCCCATCATTAAGTCTACTTCGATGTCTCCAATACGAGAGCGACTCTCTACAACCTTTGGACGTTCATCTATACCGATTCTTCCTGCTATAGCACCACGACTGTCTTTTATATTGTTGCGCTTCTGTCTGCGTCCAGTGTGGCGTAGGTGTTTATAGAGCTTTTTATATTCTAGGTGATCTTTGTGGTTACTATGCTTTGCCATCCATATCCATTTATATATAGTCTCATGACTCACACATTGTTCGGAATCTTTCGCCAATCGCTTGGCTACCAGTTCCAGACTCCATTTCTCATGAATCATGAGCCCTTTGATGCTTTTTCATATCTTCTGTCAACACAAAAGACTTCAGCTTACTCACATGAAAGTGGTCTGTCTTTCGTTGAGCGTGTTCTCCGATATAACATCCAGCTGTTCTACCTCGCTTTGGCAGATTACGCTTGAGTTCACGAGATATGGTACTCCTATTAACTCCTAGGTAATCTGCTATTTTAGTTTGTGACAACCCCATATCTAATAGAGACTGAATTTGATACCTTTGCTTAAGGCGTAAGTGTTTGTATTTTTTCATGCAAGACGGATATAAATATTACTTGAACTTAGATTTATAAATAATTGACAATCATTTAATTAATGAAATTCTTATATTCATATTAGATGGTTAGCTTTGATAGTTTTTGATAAACTATTTCTTTTAAAATCACCTACTTATTATAACTTGAGCGTTTTCTTTTTCATTTAGTGTGGAATGCTATGTTGCTATATAATTACCGATTTTATTTGTAGCAAAATGATAAAAATTAGCTTCAATTTCAATCACTTACTTCTCTTAGCGCCATCGCCGTTACCTTTTCGGTAACCGACGCTAAAATTGTAAACGAGTAAGAACTTATAAAAGTGAGTGAGCGAACGATTATGCAGTTTGTCTCGGGCAGAATTTTAAACTTTGTACAAAAAAGGTTGTGGTAATCTTTTTGCTTGGCGAACGCTGTCGCTTTTTTTGCGGTAGGGTTCAAGATGTTGTAGTGAAACTCTTTTCTCGCAATATAGCTCTTCGCAAAATGTAGAGGAATGTGGTGGAACTAGTTTAACAACTAAACTAGATTAATTCTATAGTGCTTTACCCTTTTAAAGTTGTGAAATTTATCAAATTAAATTTTGGATTTATTCATGTACTCTTGCCAGAGTACCAGAACATATTTTTTTTTAGTCTGTTCTTTTATTTTTAGAAAACCATATTCATAAACAAATAAATAAACTTCCCCTTTATTATTTTTCCAAAAATGTGTAAAAAAATTAGCGTCAAATCCCAATTCATTAATTCGTGCCGCCCTTACCGTTACTTTACCACCTTTGTTGAATTCCTTTAATATTTTACGATTAAGTTTCAACTGATTATCTACAATATTATAAAATCGTTCCGGTTGTTCTTTAGCTAGTTGGTATTGGTATGCACTTTTGCAATGCAGGTTACAATATTTTTTATCTGTTCTACCTTGAAGTGCTTTGTTGCAATACTTACAATTTTGTTGTATTCTCATTTCAAAAAAAATATTAAGTGATTGTCTATGCGAACGTTATTCGTTTAAGATACGGTTAAATCATTTATATCTTTTATTTTGGTTAAAAAAAGTATGGAAAATGGTAGGAGTGTAACATTGAAACACCTTTTAATCAAAGAAAAGCGCTTTATAGGTCTACAATTTAATACGGATAAAGTTATTCATGCGCTGGTTAAACAATTACCAGATGTAAAATGGAGCAACAGCTTTAACATGGCCTATATTTTGAACACTAGCAAAAATCTTGATCAAATATTCAAAATATTTAATGGAGTTGTTTGGGTTAATTGCAATTACTTTTTCGATAAAAGTACTGTAAGAGAAACTAACGAACCTATAGATATTACTTGGTTCAGAAAAAGACAACTACCGACTAACTACCGTGTGTGTCCTACCAGCTATTTAGATAAATTAGAATTGAGAAAATATGCCAATAACACCGTGAAAACATATGTTACTTCGTTCGAAACATTCATTAACTATTACATTTCTAAAGATTTAGTTGCTATTAATGAAAGTGATGTTAGAAAGTATATTTTAAAATTAGTTCAGGAAGATAGATCCAATTCATATATAAATTCTGCCATCAACAGTATCAAGTTTTATTTTGAATCTGTCCTGGGTATGCCAAATAGATTTTACGAAATAGAAAGACCTAGAAAAGAAAAGAAATTACCTAAAGTTCTTTCCAAAGAAGATGTACTCAGCGTAATTGCGAATACAAACAACTTAAAACACAAGTGTATTGTTAGTCTTTTATATTCTTCTGGAATACGCAGAAATGAATTAGTAAATTTAAAAATTACAGATATTGATAGTAAAAGAATGTTAATACGTATAGAAGCTGCTAAAGGCAATAAAGATCGTTATACACTGCTATCACATTCTTTGCTAGAGGATTTGAGGTCATACTACAAACAATATAAACCTGAAAATTATATTGTTGAGGGGATGTATGGTAAGCAATATTCTGGGCAAAGTATTGGAAAAATAGTTGTCAAGGCGGCAGAAAAAGCAGGCATCAAAATTACTGTAACACCTCATATGCTTCGCCATAGCTTTGCCACACACTTATTAGAGGCTGGTGTAGACTTAAGACAAATTCAAGTATTATTGGGTCATAGCTCTAGCAAGACCACTGAGATTTATACACATGTTGCTACAACAACATTTAGAAAAATAAAAAATCCTCTTGATTTTTAGAATTATATAAAAGATATATAGAACATAATGTTATATATATCCTATATTGGAGGTATATAGAACATATGTTCTATATACTATT
>NZ_PJBS01000090.1 GCF_002836055.1 Psychroflexus sp. MES1-P1E | reverse complement strand
CATTAACAAATAAATCCTCTACCATGATAGTGGTAAAGGACTTATTTGATATTAATCTTAATTCTAATGTCTTCAATCCATAAGCAACCTAACGCCTATTTGGAAGTTGTTTAAATCTGTTACATTATTGGTAAAAATAGGATTTAAATTATATTGAGCAAAGATTGCGACCGTCTCCCAACCTACGAAAGCGCTTAAACCGTATAACAAATTATTGGTGTTGAAATCGTCACGTTGCTTAAGTTTTTCATCTCTACGTCCATCATCAAATTTCAATTTTTGAGTGTTCAGCAAGTTGATCCCAACAAAGCCTCCAAGCCCCACCTTAAAGTCATGATCTGTAAATCGTTTATTTCCGTTGTCTAAGACTGTAGTTTTAGAATTACCAAATTGAAGGTGAACGGGAAGGATCAAATTGTCCATTCTGAATTTGGCTTTTTCCAAATCAAACTCAAAAGGTTCCAACACAGTTTGTTCACCGTTTGCAACAAAAATCATATTGTTTTTAGGCTTTAAGCCGTTAAACTGAAAGGAAACTCCATAATTGATACGTAGAAAGTTACTTTCTTTAAATACTCGAGTACTCCATTCGTAACCAATTTCAAAACTACGGCTTCCTCCAAATTTAAATGAGGTATTATCTATACTTCCTCCATCCGACACTGCGTTGTTAAAAGAAATACTGATAAATAACTCACTTAAAGTTCTCGGTGAATAAGGCAGGTCTCTCTCATTTAATGGCTTACGCTTATTTTTCTCTTTGGGTGAATTTTTAAAAAAATTAAGATCAAAATTAAATTTTGAAGGATTCAATCCCATCTCATTGATGATCAATAGATAAGAATCGTAATCTCCAAACTGGTCTATCTCCACCTCTCCATATTTTTCTTTTTGAAATGTTGCCCAGTCAAACACTAAATTTTGTGCATCTGCTATAGTCTTTGCCGTTTGTTCTGCGGCTAAAACTTTAAGGTCTTGCGCTTCGTCTGGCGATAGGTTACCTTCTTCCAACCTGATATTGATGTCTTTGACTTTGGTTTTTAAAAAGCTCTTTTCTTCGGTTTCTACTCTATTGAGGAGGTGCTTCAATCCAATGGTTTCTTCTTCAGAAAAAGCGGAGAAATCGCGATCTTGAGCTTGCAATTGTAAGTTAAACAAGCTGGACATAAGGACTAAGATTAAAGTAATTTTTACTAACATGGTTTTAAGTTTTTAGGGATTAAATTGAGTCATATATAAGTCGATATGCTTTTAAAAGATTGGCGCCAACATATCTACAGGTATTCTAAAGTTATCGTGTTCCTAGACTGGTTTTGAGTTCTTTAAAGTTCACTTCTATCAGCTTCCAAATTTTGTCTCTCAAGGATGTATTATCCTGTAGATCGACTTCTGCCAAAAGAGATTCTGCTGTTATCGTTTTTAAAAGTTGTCTATCTGTTTTATTTGAAAGCTTTGCTCTAGCTTGTGCCAGTAAAAGTTCAGTTTCATCTAAATTTTTCTGACTAAAGCGTTCAGCTTCCAATTCTTGCTCTATTTCGGCAAGCAAAGACGTTGCTTTTGTTGCAATAGAAGATGGTTGCTGATCTAACTCAACTTTCGGAATTTTTATAGGTAATGTAGGCTGAGAGAAATCAATTTGTATGCCTTGAATTCCATGGGGTTGGAGTTGGCTCAAACTTTCTATAGAAGGTCTAACAATCTCACTTGTGTATTCTTTATCTGCTGAATTTACCACCGATGGTACAGAGGTCGTCGACAGATATAAAGGAGAAAGTAAAACTAAAAGCCCAATAAACCCAGCGGCAACACCGCTCCATAACCAAAGGCTTTTAGTCTTGCTCGTCTTAGAAGTGGCTAATTCTCCAGTGATTTTTCCCCAAGCTTCGTCAGTTGGTTGGATTTCCCGCTGATCGAATTTATGTTGTAGGTCGTGTTTAAACTTGTCCATGAGAGGAAGATCTTAAGGTTTCTAATTTTGTTTTGAGGAGTCGTTTAGCTTTAAACAACTGTGATCTGGATGTCGCTTCAGAAATATGAAGGGTTTTTGCTATGGCTTTATGCGTATAATCGTCTATGACATGCATGGTAAAGACCACTTTATAGCCTTCTGGCAATTCATCAATAAGGCGTTGTAAGTCGTCTACAGACCATTCGTTTAGAGTTGGCATCTCAACAGTTTCAAACTGTTCTACCACATCTGTAGAAAACTCAATGCGCTTTTTCTGTCTTAAAAAATCGATAGCCGTAGTCACCATAATCCGTCGGACCCACCCTTCAAAACTGCCTTTATTTTCGAACTGCTTTAGATTCTTAAATACTTTTACAAAGGCCGTAGACATAACATCTTCTGCATGATGAAAATCTGAAATGTAAATCCTACATACCGATAGCATTTTGGGAGCGAATCGCTTGTAAAGGCGATACTGTGCCTTTTGGCTATGCTGCTGAGCATCTTGGATATCTTGCTCTAAATCTCTATGTAAGTTTATCAGTTTCATGGGTTTCAATGGGGGTCTATAAGTATAGACGATCGAAAAGCCTTTAGCGTTGCCTGAAGATTGAATTTTTTTTAGGATTTATGTTTAAACTCCTTTCTCACCAAGCTTCCCAACTAAGGGTATACGAGGCTTAAAGTCTTATCTAGACTAAATAAATATATCTAAAATAAATTCAAAAAAAAATAAAAAAAGCAGGTCTATAAGCCGGGTTCTGTCATTCAATAAAAATTGAATGCCCTATCATTTATCTAGGATTTTCGTTACCAAAAACCTCCATCTGTTTACCCTCCAAGATTGGGCGCACAACCCTCGAGCCTTGGTTTACATAACATTTCACCACATAGAGTTTACCGATTTCACTACAGCCGTACTGTACTTGCTTTCTGTTGCACTGGTCCTTTCATGCCTAGGGCATGACGACGGGTGTTACCCGCTATGTTTGTGCTATGGTGTCCGGACTTTCCTCCTTGTTCTGAACTTGATTCAGAATCGATTAAACTTTGAAACAAAATTTAACTAAATGCCGAAACTAGTTCGGCACACGGCGATAGGGCGACCTGCAGTGCAAAAGTAAGGCTATTTCTGGAAGTATAGGGTAATGAAGAGTCTTCTTATTAGACAAAATTGAGATAAATTTTTAAACTATATCCATTACAATTTTGATATTTTATTTGACCAATTCCGATAGATCTTGTGGTAAGAGTCCTATTTTATTGGTATGTCTTTTATTATCTATGGCGCGCATTTGATCTATCATGATGTCACAGGATTGATGAACATTGGCCTCCCCTTTTTTAATATGAACTCTCAATATTTCAGAGCTTTTCTTAACATTTGTGGTTACGGGACAGATCAATGTTGAAGGATGCTGAATTTTATTGAGTAAATCGGTTTGGATGACTAAAACTGGTCGAGTTTTCCCTGGCTCGGTTTCGAGTTGGGGATTCAAATCAGCAATCCAAATTTCAAATTGCTTAATCTGCATTTTGAATATTTTCAAATTCTTTGAGGACACACATAGAGTCTTCTTGAACCAGCTCTAATTCTTTCTTTAATTTTTCCTCAATGATTTGCTTACGCTGCAATTTATTATAAAAATCTAGAGCCTCATTAATATACCGATGACTTGGTTTTTAATTCTAGCCAGAATATTTTCGGTTTCACCGAAAATAGATTCATCAATTTTAAGAGACACAGTTTTCATTATTAAATCATATAATATAGAGTTGCATACTTTTAGCCTAAGATAAAAGTATATGTTATTTTATTATATAAATTGACTTGTAGACTAATATAAAGGTAAACTAGAATAGTTAAATGACACAATTATCCCATTAGAAAACTTTTCTTCTAAATCAATTCACTCCCCTTTTATTTAGTTCAACTCTATACAGAGATGTTCTAGCGGTGATATAAAGTTGGTTTCTTTCTTTTCCTCCAAAACTTACGTTAGAGGGTTGTTCTGGCACTTTTATGGTTTTTAATAATTCACCTTGGGGTGAAAAGATATCCACTTGTGGTTTCCCACTCGTCGTAAGATATACGTTTCCTTGCTCATCTATCGACATCCCATCACCCCCAAATTCAACAAACAGTTTTTTTTGGGAAAGCTTGCCGCTGTTTTCGATAGTATATTGATACGTTTTTTCAGCACCAGGATCGGTGATGTAAAGGGTTTTACCATCGGGTGTTCCTATTAGCCCATTGGGTTTTATAAGATCTTCCGTCACACGACTAACAGAATTGTTGTCAGAACTGATATAGTAAACTTGCATACTCCCTTGAGGAAGTTGATCTTGATCATTTCCATATTTGGGATCTGTAAAATAAGCTCCACCTTTGGGATTGATCCAAATATCATTGGTTCGATTAAATTCCTTTTCGTTGTATTGAGTGGCTATTGGGGTATACTCTCCTTCTCGACTTGTCCTTGTGATTCTTAACTTTCCACCCTCACAGGCCCATAAATTTTGATCCTCGTCAAAATAAAGTCCGTTGGCTCCATTACTCTCTTCTCTATAAATCTTTAGACTATCTTCTAGTGTCCAGATATATATCTTATAGTCTGGAATATCAGTAAAATAGACATTCCCATGAACGTCAGCCGCTGGGCCTTCAGTAAATTTGAATTCACCAGCTAGTTTTTCTAACTCTTTAAGAATCGTTATTTCAGATTTACTTTCTTTGACTTGACTCTTTTCTTTAGTTTTCGTTCCACAAGAGAAAAGTGTAAAAGCGATTAAAAAACATCCGATAGTTTTCATGAGGTTTAGATTTTGTGTTTTAAAAATTTCAAAGTGTCATTCACATTATTATTAGTCACCTCAAAAAAAGTTGGCGAAAAAATTTAAAAAGGATTGAAGACTAAGTTACTATTATTTACCACTACTCCCTTTTTTGAACTTTAAAGCTCTATCGGGATAATCGGTAATGAGTCCGTCTACTCCTAGTTTTAATAAGCTTTTCATCTGTTCTGGCTCATTGACAGTCCAGGGAATCAGCTTCATCCCCTTAGAATGCACAGTATCTACCATACTTTTATTTACTAGAGGAAAATAAGGACTGTAAATCTCTGGTACAAATCCCAATTGCTCTAAAGCTGTATCTACATCGGTTTCATAGACCAAAACAGCTAGACTAACCTCTGGATGGGATTGGTGTAATTCTTTTAAAATTCTAAAGTCAAAACTTTGTAAATTAACTCTTTCCATGTTGGTTTCTTGCTGAATAAGATCCATGACTAGTTTCACAAACACTTGTGGTTTTGGATGATAAAGTTCATCCCCTTCCGTTGAGCTTTTTAGTTCGATATTGAAGTTGATCTTCTTACCGTGATTTTTGCTAATGCTATCTGCCATATGTAACACCTCTATGAGGAGGGGTTTATAAGCGGTCTCCAACTGCTGTTCTGGAAATGCTGGGTTATATTTACTTCCGCAGTCGTAAGTCAATACCTCTTCGTAAGACATTTGATAGATATTGTAGTCCTTTTCACTTTTTTTAGTCATAGAATTGCCATCAGGACCCAAACAGATATCGGCATTCATCCAAGGCTCATGAGACACGACTATTTGATTGTCTTTGGTCACTACCACATCCAACTCCAACGTATTAACTCCAAGTTCCAATGCCTTTTGAAAAGCGGGTAAGGTGTTTTCAGGAGCTAAACCTCGGGCTCCACGATGGCCTTGTAAATCGAAAGTATGTGTCGATAATATTGGAATGGTTTTGTCTTTAGTGGTTTGTGCCGTTAATGAGGGAAACGCTAATATAAAAACAAATAGGTATTTCATCAGTTCTGGATTTGAGATTTAATAAATTTTTCACTAGCATCAAGCACCGACATCCAATCCTTGGACCTCAGGTCACTTGCAATAACGTGATTTCCTGTTTCAGGAAAAGCTTGCTTTTGTTTCTGGGAGTCTAAAGTTCCCAGCTGATTGTACATATCCAACATAGCCGGGACCGAAACAACTTGATCTTGCTCCTTTTCGTTTTTATAGTAATACGCCATAAAAACAGGACACTCAACGGCCTTGAAAGTCTCTAAAGTCATCGTTTGTTGCAGCATACCAATTAAGGCTACATAAGCATTAATATGATATTGCGTTGACCAGAACTTATTCTCAGGTTCAGAGCGATCCATTTTTTGGACTTCGCCGCCGATCATAGATTTAAACAGTTCTCGACCTTCTGGGGTGGTTATTTGATTCATCATAGGATTTTTAAGACCTACAAAGGGAGAATACAAGACTAAGCCTGCGATATCATTATAGTGGGAAGCTAAATATAAACTTAATGTACCTCCAGTAGATGTACTGATGAGAACTATTTTTTTACCAAGTAGTCGACCAATATCTAAAGCCTCTTTAGCAGATACTATGTACCTCTCTTTGGTGAGTTCTTTAAAACCTTCGGTTCCACTTCTCCCATGACCTTTAAGTCTGGCGTAATAAACGTTTGCCTTAAAAGTTTTAGACAACTCGGAAATCACTGGTTCTCCCTCCATCCTACTCGCTCCAAAACCGTGGAGATAAACGAAAGCAAGATCTGTTTGCATATTTGGTTGATCTGCCCACGAAATCATAGCATTGTTATCCTCCTTTAAGTCATCTACCGATGCTTCCTTTTCTTGAAGCCATTGGTCTACGGAGTCTAAAGTATAAGGGGCACTCGACTGGGCTTGAAGCTGGAGGCTTAAAAAAGCTAGTAAGATAAATTTAATAAGCCTATTTGGTTTCATAATCATTTTAGTAAGTTTTAGATAAAGATACTACACATTTTGACTTAGAATCTTACTGAAAATTGAATTCCATAAAATCGTGGAGGTCCAGCGATAAATGTTGGTATTCCAAAAGCCTGACCAGTATTTCCTGCATCTATGATAAACTCTTCATCGAGTGCATTGGTTACAAAAAATGTCAACTCTTTAGTTTTGTCTAGACGACCACCAAGCCTTAGGTTAAGAAATCCATAGCCATCTTGTGAAATTTCTGGAAGGTTATCCTCTTGAAAAAAGACTTTCGATTTAAAGGAATACGTAGGTCTAAAAAAGACCTCAACTCTTGAAGATAAGGGCACATTAACATCTGCTCCCAAGGAAAAAGAATGTTCTGGTGTAAGACGAAAGCGGTTACCCGCTAATTCTTGAGGATCCCCATTTTCATCTGTGTCATCAAAAGTGGCATCGATGTAAGCATAATTTGCAAAAAAGCTAATGTCCTTACTCGCCGCATATTGTAAAGAAGTTTCAAAACCATAAGAGATTGCACTCCCACTATCGTTAGGAATCACCACTAAACCATTAACAGGATCAAGCCTCGCAATAGTGGTTTGGAAATTTTGGTAGTCGTAATAATACGCATTAGCATCAAACTGAAATCTGTTATCCATAAATAAAGTCTTTACTCCTAACTCATAAGACCAAACGGTTTCTTCGGATAAGACATTCACATCAGTGGCCGTAACATTGATAACATTAGGTCTGCGTCCTCGAGCTATGTTTCCAAAAGCTGTTACTTGCGCATTGAACTTATAATCCAATGCAAAACGACCTACAGCAGACGTGAAGCTTTCACTCGCTTTTTTTCTTCCATTGGTTGGTGCAAAAATATTATTAGGAAAGGTCCCTAAAAAATTTCCTAAGACTCCAGGCTGTTCTGCGTTATCGACTTCTAAAGCCGCATTACTATTTTCCCAAGTTGCTCTAAGACCTAAAGTCGCAGTCAATTTCATTGTCACATCATAAGATCCATCTATAAAAATATCGCCAGAATAATTTTTCCCGAAATTGGTGGATCGCTCCGAGTTAAATTCTCGTAAAGGAGCTCCTGCCAAAGGACCGAAAGCAGGATCATTTGGGATATTAGGGATGATGGTTGGAACACCATTCACAATAAAATTATCTGGAGCAAGAAGTAAAGCAGCGTAGCTTTGCTCATTAATTTCTAAAGGCACGGATTGTGAGCCGTTTTCCGCGAAGAAATTGACTCCAAAAAACCCTCTAAAACGTTCGTTAGTATCAAAATTAAACCTGTGTTCTTGACTAAATTGATCCCCTTTAGACTCTTCTCTGAAAAACAAGACTGGCGCTGCAGTTCCATCGGCATCAAAAGCTTCGTCTGAGTCAAAGGTGCGGTAGGCCGAAATAAGGGTATAATCCCAATATTGTGAGATGTGATGTTTTAAGATTGCGGTAAGACCCCAAACATCTCTATCTAAACCGAGCTCTTCCCCACGTTCTAAATCTGCAAATGAATTGGGATTTGTATCTCCACCAACTGGAGCAAATCTCCGACTTTTAAAAGAAGTTCCAGGCGGAGTATCCCTTTGCCAGTTAGCGATAAAATCTAGAGTTGTATTGTCGCCAATGATGTATTTAAAGGCTGTCCTAAACGCTAAAGTCTCCTTTCCATTAAGATCTCCACCAGATCGATTTTCTAAGAATCCATCTCTAGCATTATAGATTCCAGCAACCCGAACAAATAATTTATCTTTTACTAATGGAGTATTCACGTGTCCAGTAAGTAGGCGTTGATTGAAATTACCAAAAGCAGTTTTTATGTATCCCGAATTTTCGTTTTTAGCCTTATTCTGTATAAGATGTATAGCTCCAATTTGTGCTCCACGTCCAAATAAAGTTCCCTGAGGACCTTTCAATACTTCAACTCTTTCCATGTCGTAGAGCTCAACAACTGAGCCTCTAGATTTACTGATGGAGACTCCATCTTGAAACACGGAAACCCTTGGCTCAACCCTAGAGTCACCACTATCTGAAGTAATCCCACGGATCACGATACCAGGATTATTTACACTCTGGATTTGAATTTGAAGCCCAGGTACAAATTCTGAAAGTGCATCGTATTCAAAAGTATTGGTATTGTCCAAAAATTTGCCCCCGTATGAGGTGATAGCTATAGGAACATCTTTGTTCAGTTGCTCTCGCTTTTGAGCAGAGACCATAATTCCATCGAGCATATAGCTGGCTTCTTTTAATTGAAAAGATAATTTTAGATGTCTTAAAACTTCCACCTGTTGCTCTATCGTTTCAAAACCTAAATAAGTTATTTTCATAGTATAATTTCCCTCTGGTATGTTTTTGAGCTCAAACTTACCATTAGCATTGGTAACAGAACCCTTGTTGAGTTCTGGAATCATCACATTGGCACCTGGAATAAGATTCTTATTAGTATCTCTAATTTCACCTGAAATGGTATGCGATTGAGAAAACCCTGAAAGGCTTATAACACATAGAACCATTAAAATAAAGTAAGTCTGTTTCATCGTTGTTTTAGTTTTTTCAAATGTAAAACACCAGATATCAGCGTACATTAAGAGAAAAACATAAAAACATTGACTAGCCTACACTGAATATAAAGATTGAGTTACGGCTTAACATTAAGAGTTTGATGATTTAAACCTAAACTAACCTTTTCATAAACTTAAAATGCATAGAAGACTTTAGTCAGAGTATTTAAGGCCTCTTTGACACTTCTATTTTTTTGGAAGTCAACTCAACCTACTTAAAAGTCTTTATCCAATTATTTTAAAAATTTGAATTATACTGCGATGTAGCTCAGTACAGGTTTTTTACTTAGCTGAGGAAAAAATATAAGCACAGCACTAGTTACGGTTCTATTTTATGATGATGAATAAGTAAAAAGGAAACTTATTTTATAAGACATTTAAATGCTAATTTACTATAAACCTCTTATGGTCACTTTAAAGTATTTATTTCCTGATCTGTCACAAATTACCACTACAGCTACTTTTTCATCACTTATGCCTGCTCGCTTTTTTAGTTTTCTACCTAAATGACATCCCTCCTTTTTGAGTTGGCAAAGAAAAGGCCATCTCTTGCGACTATACCCTTAGATCTAGTGGGACCATATCTATAGGGTTTCAGACTAACATAAGACATATTTATCCTTGAACACAGCTAAATCGTATAAGACTATCATAGATCTTATTCTTTAATGCTCTAATTTTCAAATTTCCATCTCACAAAAGCCTCCATGGCCTCATAGTTTGCAAGACCTAGTTTATTATAATTAACAGCAGTTTCTCGGTTCCTCTCTTCCGCTCTTATCCAAAATTCCCGCTCGTCATCACCTGGGAAAACAGGGTGATCTTTCTGAGACTGGTGCTGGAAAATTGCGTTTCGTTTCTTATTTACTTCCATCGGAGAAAGTGGCACAGCCATTTCAATCTCATGGGTTTCGAATTCATCCCAAGCTCCACGGTACATCCACAGCCAACACTCTTTTGCCCATTCTTCAGTCTTCCGAAGTTGGTTTAAGGCTTCTATAATTATTTTAAAACAAACTTTATGGGTTCCATGTGGATCATCAAAATCCCCAGCTGAAAACACCTGATGCGGTTTAATTTTTTGTAATAACTTAATTGTTAATTGTACATCAATTTCCTTGAAGGGATTCTTTTCGGTCTTACCTGTTTCATAAAACGGCAATGTCATAAAATGGATATTTGAATCTTCTAGCCCTGCGTATCTTGCTCCTGCGTAAGCTTCAGATTTTCTAATAAATGCCTTCACATCTCTAATTTTTTCCAGATCTATTTCGTTGGGTTTCTTTGTTTTTAGGAAAGTTCGCATATTTTCATAGATGCGCTCAAGAACCGTGGTTTCCTGCCCTATACTTTTATTGAAATCAATTGCAAATTCTACATATCTTAGCACGTCTGTATCCCAAACTGCGGTATTACCAGAAGTTTGATAAGCGACATGGACATCGTGTCCTTGGTCAACAAGCCTTATGAATGTTCCTCCCATTGAAATCACATCATCATCTGGATGCGGAGAGAAAATTATAGAACGTTTTCTTGCTGGTTCAGCTCTTTCAGGCCTTTGAGAATCATCTGAATTGGGTTTTCCGCCTGGCCATCCTGTAATACTGTGCTGCAACTGATTGAAAACATTAATATTGATATTGTACACCGGTCCCTGTTCTATAACCAGTTGTGCCATTCCATTGTTATTGTAATCTTCATCTGTAATCTTCAAAATGGGTTTTCCTACTTCCGAAGATAGCCAAATAAGTGCTTTTTTGATTAGATTATCATCCCAAATACAGTCTTTTACTAGCCAAGGGGTATTGAACCTCGTTAACTCTGAAGCTGCATCTTTATCGAGAACAAATTTTACGTTATCTGAAAGTTGTAGATAAGTTGCCGGTACATTTCCCGAGATCTCACCCTCCACAGCTTTCATAATAATAGAAGATTTTCTCTTGCCCCAGGCAATCAGGATGATCTCTTTTGCTTTGAAAATCGTTCCAATTCCCATAGTGATTGCTTTTGTGGGAACGTTTTCCTTCCCACCAAAATCACGGGAGGCATCCCTTCTTGTCAGGTCGTCGAGAGTTACTAACCTAGTTCCTGAATTTGGTGCCGATCCCGGCTCGTTAAATCCTATATGACCTGTTCTACCAATACCCAGAATTTGGATATCCAGACCACCATATTCGCCGATTTTATGTTCATATTTAATACAAAAATTAGCAATATCTTCTTTTTTTAAAGTCCCATTAGGTATATAAATATTTTCTCTTTTTATATCTATATGGTTGAACAAATGCTCGTCCATAAATGAGACATAGCTTTGCTTTGCATCAGGCTGCATAGGATAGTATTCATCTAAATTGAAGGTGACTACATTCTGAAAACTCAATCCTTCATTTTTATGCATATTTACTAAGTTTTCGTAAACCCTAACTGGTGTTGCACCTGTAGCTAGGCCTAAAACGGCAATTTCACCCTTGGCTTGCTTATCTTTTATTATTTCAGCAATGTGTCGTGCAACTTTGAGTGAGGCTTCTTTTTCGGTAGTACAGACACTCACAGGAAGTTTTTCAAACCGTGTTTCTTCAAAGAAATTTAATCGTCCCATATTTTAAAGTTTTTTCCTAATAATCCTTGTTTTATTTTTTTTAAGTTTTCAAATTTGAAATTATTGAAGACTTACACCTATACCAAGTTAAATCTATAATGCCGCATTAAATCGTTTCTTTTTCGCCTGATTTTTATCAAAAAACATGCGCTGAGTTACATCGTAGTCTAATTCAATTTATTTATACGACATAATAAATTTAATTTAGTAATACTTATATAAGGAAGACTATTCCTCTTTTTAAGTTTGTGAATCTGAATCACGCTTATGTATTTCTAAAATTTTTCTCACGTTTTTATACTTTTTTAAGAGAACTGATGCTGTTTCTTTATCTATTCCAAGTTCTTCCATGAGTATCTTTATCCCTCGAATCACCAATTTTTTATTGGATAGTTGCATGTCGACCATTTTGTTTCCATGTACCCGCCCTAATTGGATCATAACGGTAGTCGAAATCATATTTAAAGCAAGTTTCTGTGCTGTTCCGGATTTCATTCTAGTGCTACCAGTTATAAATTCAGGACCGACGATCAATTCGATTGGATAATCGACATTCATGGACAACACAGAATTTTTGTTGCATGAAATACTGCCTGTAATGACTCCGTTTTCCTTAGCTTTTAAAAGCCCACCTAATACATAAGGCGTTGTGCCCGAAGCTGCAATTCCCAATAGTACATCTTTATCGCAGATATTGAATTTAATTAGATCTTTCCAAGCTTGTTGCATATCATCTTCAGCGTTTTCTACAGCTTTTCTTAAAGCCCCGTCACCACCAGCTATAATCCCTATAATCCAATCTTCTGAAACGCCAAAGGTAGGTGGACATTCGGAGGCATCTAATACTCCCAATCTTCCGCTTGTACCTGCCCCAATATAGAATAACCGACCTCCCGATTGCATACGGGAAACAGTTATTGTTACAAAGTCATTTATAAGCGGTATGGCCTTTTCAACGGCTAGAGGAACTGATTGATCTTCCTTATTTATATTAAAAAGAAGTTCAGATATTCCCATTTTTTCAAGACCGTCATATTTAGATGATTGCTCGGTAGTTGGTTTGGTAGTCTTCATTATGTTTTTTTAATTAGTATTAACCCCAGCATCGTTAATAAAGCATTGACAGCTATATTTATGAAACCGAAGTCAAAATGAAAGGTATTTTTGAAATACCAACTCAATATATAAGTGCACACAGGGGCAAGCAAACAGATTATCGGAACCCACTTATCTCTAATTCTTATAGTGCTGAACATTCCAAAAAGATAGAGACCTAGAAGAGGGCCATAGGTATATCCTGCTACTTTAAAAATGAGCGAAATAATATCTCCCCGGCTATTTGAGAAGATCATTATTATTAGAAAAATAATAAATGAAAAACCTAAAAGCACCCAATTTTTTAATTTTTTCTTTTCCTTACTGGACTTGTGAGACCTATCAAGAAAATCATACGTAAATGAAGTTGTCAATGCTGTTAGTGATGAATCGACGCTCGAAAACGAGGCTGCTGTTATACCCAACACAAAAAATAGACCTGCAAAGGTTCCAAGATGGTTCAGGGCCAGATTTGGAAACAACGTATCGGTATCCAAAAGGCTACCGTTTTCATCCATAGGCAAAGCTATACCTTGATTTTCAGCATAAATATAAAGTAAAACTCCTAATCCCATAAAAAGGAACTGTGTAATGGCTAATATAAAACTATAGGTCAAGGTGTTTTTTTGAGCATCCCATTGATTTTTGCACGTCAAAGTCTTTTGCATCATATTTTGATCTAGCCCTATCATGGCTATTGACACCAAAATACCTGCAACAAATTGCTTAAAGAAATTGTTTCCTGAACTGCTGTCCCAATTGAAAACGGTAAAATATTCAAGGCCTATGACCTTTTGGATGGATTCGCCTAATGTTAAATTCAATGAGGTTAAAATGCTATAAATGGTTATTACCGCTCCCAATATTAGAAATGTAGTCTGCAATGTGTCAGTCCAAACAATTGTTTTAATGCCCGATTTGTTGGTATACAGCCATACCATGAACAAAATAATAACAACGGTTACGAAAAATGGGATATTAAACTTATCAAATAGTGCAAATTGAAGAATTTTAGCTGCCAACAATAGCCTTAAGGCCGCACCAAAGGATTGGGAGACCAGAAAAAATAAGGATCCAGTCTTATAGGTTTTATTTCCAAACCTTTCCTGTAGATAAGAATATATAGATACTAATTGTAGTCTGTAATAAAGCGGAATCAGTACGAACGTTATGAACAAATAGCCAACTATATTACCGAGTATGAATTGATAGAAAAAAAAACTGTTATTTCCCACCATTCCTGGCAATGAGACGAAGGTAACCCCTGAAAGTCCTGCTCCAACCATACCAAAAGCCACTAAAAACCATGGAGATTGTCTATCACCAGTAAAATACGTTTCGTCATTACGATTCCTAGACGCGAAATATGAAATTATCATCAAAAAGGCGAAGTAGATGGCAATTATCACTAAAACAAGTAGTGGATTCAAATTATAATGAGTTTATATTGATGATGTTCTGTATAGCATTATTTCTTTAATAATGTTTTTGTATTCAACTAGATTTTCCAAAGTGTCCAGCAGTATTTAAATAATCATTATATTCAATCCTATGGCATAGTTTGTCCAAACCCTTTATTATATCTATTGGTTTTGGGCATAGTTATATTTATAAGTCGAATGTTTCCCTACAAAATTATTTACTAAGTAAGAGTATAATTCACCTATCAAGGGCTGAGCTTCACGCCAAGGCTTAAAGTTTGTCTTGTCGGTAACAAAGATTTCAAATTCCCCACATACCTTTCCAAAATACTTTTGAAAAGTGAGTAAAAAGATAATTGGGCGCCATGTGAATACACTTAATATTTCATTTTTGAAAACGCTTTTAAGGCGGTTCTTGTAAAATGAATAAGGCTCATTTTTTGGATGTTCAATAATTTCAAGGACTTTTGTTGTGCCGCGGCCATCACTTAATTTCGTCCCTTCGAACAAGACCGTGCTGGGAAAAGTACAAGTACTTTTTGCTCTTGCTAAATTCGACAAAGGTAGAATCCATGGCAGTCCAGTATCCTCAAAGAACAGATTACGTTCCCAGTTTTGCATTTTTATCACAGTGAGATTAATTTTTCCCTGTGCCCATTTTTTTTGATGTAATAGAGCTATTTCACCTATGGTTAAGGCATGTCTAGCTGGGAGGAGATAACGTCCAATGTGAGACTTGAACTCAAGATTCAATATATTTCCTTCAATGTCAATTTCGTTTAAAGGTTTGGGACGATCCAGTGCGATGATTTCAGTGTTCTTATCGATACATTTATACAGTAAAAGCGAAAGGGTGTAATTGTAAGTGTCCATTCTGCAACCCACCTCTTGTAGACCGATAAAAAGATGATCAATACCCTCTAAGGTGTCATCGGCAGTAATGTATGCTTCCGAATACAGAAAATAGACAGAAATATTGAAATGAGAATTTACAATATAATTGGAGACAATCATATTATGCTGAACATCTGTAGTGAAACCGTATTGGGATCCAAAAATTTTTATAAATCTAAAACCAAACAATTTTCTAAAGATTTCAGTAGCATTTGAATAATCAGAGACCATTAAAGCCTTTTGACAAAAAAAAGCTACATTTTTCTTAGACCTCGTATCCATGTCGGGAGAACTCAATACTACGTCAAGTCCTTTCTCAACCTCTTTCATTACATAAGTTTAGGGGGTTAGAATTTAAGTAAAACCTCTACACTTTAAAGAGTTCAAGGGTAGCTATTCAGATACCCCGAACACTTCAACTACAATTTAAAGATCTTTCATGATGATGGATTTGATGGCGTATTGGTATTATTGTCCCTTTCTGCATTGGTATAGGGATAGTAGTTCCTATTTCTCTCTGCATTCGGTTCTGTCGCTCCAGGTCTTCCGAACCTTCTGGAATCCTCCAAGGAAAGTCCACTCAAATAAAGTTCAATACGTCTGTTTTTATAAATTTCATTCAAAATTTCCTCCTTGGTTTGAGAACCCGAATAAGGGGCGAGGTTTGCTCCTAATCCAAAAGAATCGAAGGCAGACGTCTTGGTCAATACTTTGTTCAATTCCGTGACGGCATTGGCAAGGTCATCTTGCCTTGCATACGCCTCGGCTTTAATCAATATGATCTCTCCTGGAAGGTAGACTGGTATTTCGTCCAAATTATCATCGTAAAATCCTACCACTTGATAATTTGGGCTTGGACCGTTTAGATCTTCAGCAGTTATGTAAAACGGTATCCGTTCATCCTCTGTATTGGGAAGTAGACTTGAGGGTAAACCGAATGTCAAATCTTTGGCTTGCGTAACATTTTGTGAACCAAACCAAAATGCCAGAGGGTTGGGTACAGCCGCATCATAAGCCCAAGTGGACTGAACCGACAGATCTACTGCACTAGCAGAAGATATTGACGCATCGTAATTCCCTGCCATTAAATTAAAACGAGCTAATAAGGCATTTACAGAATTCTCTATCTTCACAGAATCAAAAATCTCTGAAGTTACTGTCGAGGAAAGTCCTGCACTGATATATCCTTTCGACTCTTCAAGATCTGCAATGGCATTTTGCAGTATGGTCTCCCTGTTTTTAAATGGAGCATCTTCTACAATCTCCAGTGGAATACTTTCAAAAAATTGGATCAAGGTACCATGAGCCAATGCTCTATAGAAGAGGGCATAAGCCTTCAAGGAATTTGCCGTAGTCACATCTTCCGTTGAACCATCTGCAACTTCGATGACAGTCGTTGCTTCTTTTCTAGTCAGCATGGAATTGGTCCACATATTGTTTAAAAGTTCATTTCCGCCATTGACGTCGTCGCCACCTAACAGAATTTCATTTTCACCTAGATTACCTGGGTTCAATAATCGCAACTCACCTGTGTTGAGGCCCGAAATAACGATTGTGGTATAAATTAATCCGTCTCTATCGGAACTCCATCGTTGTTGAGCGCCGTTAATCAACTTTACTAAATTCTCAGTGCTATTGACTACGTCAGGTTCTAAAGTCGAATTTGGATCTAAATACTCGGTATCACATGATGACATGACAACCGTAGTTAGAATAAAAGCAAATAGTTTTGTTATATTTTTCATCTTTATTTTTTAAAAGTTTGCACTTAATGATAGGGAAAAAGTCATTGGTATAGGGACATTTCCAAAATTTACCGATCGCAATAAATTTGATTGTCCACCGGCATTAGTCTCTGGGTCATAACTGAAAAAGTTATCAAATGAAATTAAATTTCTTCCAATCAATGCTATCTTGACATCTTTAAGATTGTCAATAAACAGCGAGGGAAATTGATAACCAATAGACACTTCCCTAAGCTTTACAAAAGACCCGTCTTCCATTCTAAATTCCTCGATAGGATAAATCCCGGCGATATAACCCCTAGGGAGTTCCCCAGTAAGTTCTTGTCCAGCCAATCGGCCTAGTCCAACACCTTGTCTTGTTCGCTTGTCCGCATCAAAAACATCAAACCCTTGAACGGCTTCCCAAAGCATAGAGAAGGTAAATTTTTTATATGCAAAGTCTGTACCTACCGCTAATATGTAATCTGGGTTCGGATCTCCAATAACCTTTCTTAAGAGGTCTCCTATAGGCTGTCCGTTAGCATCGCGCTGTGGTGATCCTGTAGCGAGGTCTCCCCTCTCAGGCTGAGGTACACCTTGTGGAGCACCTGTGGTCGAAGAACCAGACAAAATCAATTCTCCATTGCCATCTCTTGCGAAATAAGTACCGTAAAACACGCCCAAAGGTTGTCCTTCCTGCACAACGGGTGGCGCACCTGATACAGTTACAATACTTATATCACCTCCAATGGTTTTCAGTACTTCGTTTTTATTACTGCTAAAATTAAAATTCACGTCCCAAACAAAATCGTCCCTTTTAATGGGAGTAATCCTTGCATAAAGCTCGATACCATCATTTCTCATGGTCCCTACATTTTCGGTTCTAGAAGATCCTCCTATCGATGGAGCCAAAACACGGCTAACGATCAAATCCTCAATGTTCTGTCGATAATATGTAAATAATAATGATGCTCTATTGTCAAAAAAGCTCAGATCTGTACCTATTTCAAATTCCTTAGTCCTTTCGGGAGCCAAGTTTTCATTCCCCAACCTATTGTTTTGCTGAAGAGTTGTATTGCCAAGAAAGTCATTGGAAGTATAGCTGCTAAATCTTTCATACGGTGATATGGCGGTAAGGTTACCTGCCTCTCCATAGGAAGCTCTTAACCTCGCAGAGTTGATAAAGCTGTCATCGGCCCAAAATGATTCATTGGAAAGCACATAAGAACCTGATATCTTGGGATAAAAATTAGATCTTTGATCCACATCAAAATTGGTAGCTCCATCTATACGGCCAGCTAAGGTCAAGAACAATTTATCTTTATAAGAAAGGGTTTCTTGAAGAAAAAAGCCGAAAATGTCTAATTTGGTGTCTATGGGCTGTGTTTGTAGGGAAACCGTGGGATCATTGTTGGAATCTAAATCACGCCCTTGCACTGCATCAAACTCCAGCTTGCTTGCCTGAAAACTATAGCCTGCAGTTGTCTGGGAACTTAAGTTTTCATTAATATCAGTATCAAAAGTTGCGTTTATATCATAGTTCCAATTAAAAATCTTAGCCTCCGCCTGCCCAACGAACCCTTGGTCGAAATATGCTGGGTTTACTCCTTCGTACGGATAAACAGGAATAAAAATATTTCCTTTTTGATTGTAAGTATCAATTCCTATTATCTGGTCAATAATGAAATTCTCAAACGGGATTATTTTCACGTGCAGATTCGGAATATAATGATTGACCTGTTGTGTAATATCAAAGGTTTCTATGATTGAGAGTGGGTTAATCCTTGTATTCTCTACGGCCAGTAAATTCCCGCTTGCATCCCTTCGTGTTATATCAAAGACGTTGTTCGTTATGTTTATTGAATTTATAGGGCTCCAAAAAACGTTACCATCTGGTTTTTCATCCGACTGACTATTTGCATAATATAGCCCTACATCATAGGAAAGCCAATCAACAGGATTGTGATTGAAATTAAGTCTTGCTGAAAATCTATTAAAGCTAGTGTTCCTTATAATCCCTTCATTACTCAAATAACCAATTGAGGCCATGTAGTTCATTTTTTCATTTCCATCCCTAGCCGAAAAATAATTGTCCGTACCAAAACCAGTTTGGAAAACCTCGTCTTGATAATCATATCTTGTCGTATCAAATTTATTCGAATCCAAATAGTTGAATGGAGTAAGCGCACCAGTATCGGGATTAAAGCCGAAAATTGGCCATAATCTTCCAGATAAAGGACTGTCGGCAATAGTCTCAAATTCTTCACCCCTCAAATTTAAGTCCAATTTTTTTCGTATCGTACTTACATTAAAGGTAGATTTAAAGTACAGTTCTGGGCCATCTTTAGTGGAAAGACCCCTTTTTGTTGTTATTACCACTACGCCATTCGAAGCTCTCGACCCGTATATTGCAGCGGCAGCGGCACCATTAAGGATGTTGATGCTCTCAATATCATTAGGATTTATATCTACCATCCTATTCTGTCCAGGTTGGGCATCACCTGCAGTTACATTAAGATTGGTCACATTGGTCGTAAGATTACTGGTGATTACGCCGTCTACGACATATAAGGGTTCCGATGAACCTTTAATGGTACTTGGACCTCTAAGTCTAATTGAAAATCCCCCTGCAGGATCTCCAGAATTTTGGGTAATCTGAGCTCCAGGCACCTTTCCCTGCAATGAAGTCGTAATATTAACAGGAGCTCCTTTCACCAGTTCTTTCGATTTAATGGTAGTGACAGCGTTACCTAGTTTTTTTCTGGATTGGGTGAGCGACGACCCTACGATAATCACTTCGTCCAACGCGTTGAAATCTTCTTCAAGTATAACATTCACAATTTGATTCTCTCCAGTAAGCTTTACCTCAACTGTTCGAAAGCCGATATAACTTATGGCTAAAGTTTTTCCTGCACCATCCGCAACATTAACACTGAAATTGCCATCAAAATCTGAAATCACCCCTTTCGAGGTACCTTTGATTAAAATGCTTACCCCTGGCAAAGGAATCCCATTCTCACTTGTTACAGTTCCTGAAATTGTAGCTATTTGAGCAAATGAACTGTGCGCAAAAAAGACCATTAAAAACAGAGATAGTAAATAATACGTTTTTTTCATAAGAGTTACTTTTTATTAATAATTAAATAAATATATAGTAATAATTAAATAAATATATGATAATATTTATAATTTTGCAATGTTTTATTGCAAAAAATCTTAAAACTATGTGAAAATTAATTGAAACTCTTACATATGCAATGTTATATTGCATTTGATAGCCTTTTATTTTATTGATATATTTGTAAATTATTAAAAAAAAACAATTGGAAAAGCTTGAGCGACATCAAATTATTTTGAACGAAGTCCATATTCATAATAGGGTACTTTTAACTGATTTATCGGGGATTTTGAATGTTTCTATGGACACCGTACGAAGGGATGTCAAAGAACTTGACAAATTCAATAAATTGAAAAAGGTCCATGGGGGGGCTGTTTCAAATGGATTTAATATAATTACCGACCGATCCAGGGATATTTATGAACAGGCTAGCAAAACAAAAATTGCTCAAAAGGGAATTTCTCTGCTTAAAAATGGTGATGTTGTGCTTATTAGCGGAGGTTCCACAAATCTAGAATTTGCTAAATTGATTCCTAAAAGAATGGATCTTACTTTTTTTACACCTAGCCTACCAATGGCCATTGAATTGTTAGATAGTATATCCTCTCGTTATGATGTTTTTTTTGTAGGTGGAAAATTATCCCGAGGTTCTCAACTTGCGACTGGAGGAAGTTCAATAAACATCCTCTCAGAAATTACTGCTGATATCTGTTTTTTAGGTACTGGATATCTTGATGTAGATAAGGGAATTACGGAAACTGACTGGGAAATCGCTCAAATGAAAAAGGCGATGATCTATGCCTCAAAACGAGTAATAGCCCTTACCATTTCTAAAAAACTCAACACCTTTAACCGCTATAAAATTTACAACATCAAAGGGCTTGATACTTTAGTTACCGAACTGGATCCAGATAATGTTAGCTTAGATAAATATAGAGCACAAAATATAGATATATTATAATTTCCTATACCATATATAGATGTTCAAAA
>NZ_PJBS01000089.1 GCF_002836055.1 Psychroflexus sp. MES1-P1E | reverse complement strand
TTGCCATAAATATTTTCATTTTTAAGTGATTTGTAATTTATGGTTTTTAAATAAAACTCTTTTTTGAATCTCGATCGCTATAGATTTAATTTGGTACAAGACTTACTCAAAACTAAAAGTTGCCTAGCCAGCTATCTAAAAATCCCTTTGATGATTAGAACTTGAGTTGTAATTAGTACTTCTGTAAATTCGCACAGCATCATCTAATAGCCGTCAAGGACTTTAAGTAATTCACCTGAGATAAAAGAAATTTAAAATCGTGATCAGTAAACAAGTGAAAAAAAAGAGTTGATTAAAACAAATCTTAATTCTGAAATTGTATGAGGTTAGAAGTAAGAAAAACGTTTTTTATCAAACAATAAGGTAATCCTAATTTATAATTTCCAACCTTATGAATTCGGTAGTTTAGATATCAATAATTTCTCTATGATATCTTCAACGCCTTCTTCTGTGTTACTTTTGGTTTGATAGTTGGCGATTTTTATGACGTTTGGATGGGCATTTTTCATAGCAAAACTAAGACGTGCCAATTGCAACATACCAATATCGTTATTATAATCTCCAAACACCATGGTTTCATTTAGGGTAACGCCCAAGTCCTGTTGTATAATTTTCAAGGCATAGGCTTTATTAGCTTCTTTATGTGATATGTCGAGCCAATTTTGCCCTGAAACAACGACTTGATAACTATCCATTAGATTTTGAACCTGTGGATAGATATATGCTTCTGAAGATTCAAAATGATACACAGCTATTTTTACAAAATCGTCGTCTGTAACCTCGGTCAAATCGTCAACCTTTTCAACTTCGCTATAAAAGCTGCTGAGTTGAGTCATAAACTTGGTGCTAGAACTTTCAATGTAGGCGCTCTTTCTACCACACAGTACAATAAAGCAATCTTTTATAGACCTAAGGAGAGTGATGCAGTGTTGCACATCGTCTTCAGTTAGCTTTAGTAAAACTTTAGTTTCATCAGCATGTTGCATAATGCCTCCATTTTCACCAATAATGCTAATCTCATCTTTAATGGGCTCGAGTTTGCTTAAAATACTTTGGTACTGCCTACCACTTGCTGCTACAAAATGAATATCATGTTTTTTAAGCTCTTCAAATTGTTGAAAAAATCGAGTGCTTACCTCATTCTTTTCATTTAGGAGGGTACCGTCCATATCAGTAACAATAAGTTTAATATCAGAAAAATCCATAATAAAGCTTTAGACTACAAACATAATTTTTACTTTTTAAGTATCAATACAAGTTTATATTAATTCTACGGGTATAGTTTTACAGTTTTTTGTCTATTTACTTCTGGTCAATTTCGTAGATAAGCTTAAAAAGCAACAAACACAAAACGTGGGAAAAGGCTAGCATGCTGAATTAAATTTATAACATCGTATAAATAATCAGCATGCTAGCCTTAGTTACGGTAATTCTTTTCGATAAAAAGCAGGAGAAAGAAGCCTGTGCCAAATTTGTTTCGGTAAACCGATTTATGGCGACATTTGAATGCTAAATTGGTATTAGTCCATAGCATAGATAAAAATAGACTCAATCTCTGTTTTAAAGAGCCTCGCCAGCTTGATGGCCAGCACCAAACTAGGATCAAATTTTTCCTTTTCAATCGCATTTATAGTTTGTCGGGACACCTCTACCGCTTTCCCCAGCTGCTCCTGGGTAAGGTTATGCTCTGCGCGTAATACTTTGAGTTTGTTTTTCATGAGTAGCGTTTATTGATGATGAGCGTACTCACCATATAAATAACACCAATTATGCCCACTAGAAAACCAATTTCAGCATCTTCATTAATCAGATTGGTGGTGTCGAGCAACGAATAGGTAATCCCAATGATGACGGTTAAACCCAAAGTAATCCCCAAAGCCTCAAGTTGTATTTTACGTTGCAGCTCGTCTAGGCTATTAAAGAAATGGCGGTTGGCGATAACCATGGCAATACCATTGGCAAAGTTCAACCCCACAAAGAGAATGGTGAGCAGTTGGTGGTCGTCCCAAATAAATTGAGGACCAAAGGTGGCTAGAGCTAGCGTAGCGACCCAAGACCACGTCCAGCCCGCTAAATTTAAAACTTGTTGTTTCTTGGTTTTCATATAAAAAGTCATTAAGAGTTTACATTATGTCAATAAGACTTTACAAATGTAATCTAATAATTGACAATGTCAAGTTTATTTTACATTTTTTAAAAAAGACCATTGCAAGGCGTACGTATTTTCTCTTTTGATTTTGCTTATGCCAGCCCTAAAAGCGCTTAAATGATAAGCTTAAAACACTCCCATTCACCTCCAATTTGGGATCTGTAAGGGAAGTTCTCCTGAATGTTTATAAATTCTAAAATCTCCCAACTCGTTTGAAGCTGGCGTGAGTTGGGCGTGAATTGCTTTCAATCCCGAGAGATACATCGGGAGTATTTTTATTGAGGAATCACAGAATTAAGAATGATCTCTTGTGCGTTAGTCATGTTGTGAATTGCTTTAAATCCCGAGAGATACATCGGGAGTATTTTTATTGAGGATTCACAGGCTATTATGTGTTAATTAATATTATTTATATGTTGTGAATTGCTTTCAATCCCGAGAGATACATCGGGAGTATTTTTATTGAGGATTCACAGGGTCTGTTGGTTGCTAACTTTAGAGTTATTAGTTGTGAATTGCTTTCAATCCCGAGAGATACATCGGGAGTATTTTTATTGAGGATTTACAGGACAGCTTTAATCAATTCCCTAGCCTTTAAAGTTATGAATTGCTTTCAATCCCGAGAGATACATCGGGAGTATTTTTATTGAGGATTCACAGGAACGTTGATAATCAAGATTTAAGCATTAATGTTGTGAATTGCTTTCAATCCCGAGAGATACATTGGGAGTATTTTTATTGAGGATTCACAGGCATTACCATTAGCACCACAACAAACACTAGTTGTGAATTGCTTTCAATCCCGAGAGATACATCGGGAGTATTTTTATTGAGGAATCACAGGCAAACGGGAAAATTTGAAATACTAAATCAGTTGTGAATTGCTTTCAATCCCGAGAGATACATCGGGAGTATTTTTATTGAGGAATCACAGGATATTGAATTTGGTTCAACTGGTATTTTATGTTGTGAATTGCTTTCAATCCCGAGAGATACATCGGGAGTATTTTTATTGAGGAATCACAGGCAGGTTATAGAGGTGAAAGGGGTACTTTAAGTTGTGAATTGCTTTCAAAATTGTATTTTTATTGAGGATTCACAGGCGTCGTGAAGGTCTGAGAGTCTAGCAGATGGTTGTGAATTGCTTTCAAAATTGTATTTTTATTGAGGATTCACAGGATCTTGATTTGTTTTTTTAAAGCCCGTGGAGTTGTGAATTGCTTTCAAAATTGTATTTTTATTGAGGATTCACAGGCCTTCAATCTCTACGATCGTTCCATCCTTGTTGTGAATTGCTTTCAAAATTGTATTTTTATTGAGGATTCACAGGTTTGTTTCACTCATTTTTATCCTCTGTTAGGTTGTGAATTGCTTTCAAAATTGTATTTTTAATGAGGATTCACAGGTAAAAAATGCTCCCACCGTATTCATCATGTGTTGTGAATTGCTTTCAAAATTGTATTTTTATTGAGGATTCACAGGCGGCAGTAAGCATAACGCTTAGCTTGTGGGGTTGTGAATTGCTTTCAAAATTGTATTTTTATTGAGGATTCACAGGCAAATAGAACTAATATTAAGACCTTTATCGTTGTGAATTGCTTTCAAAATTGTATTTTTATTGAGGATTCACAGGTATTAATGTAATAGAAATACAGGCATATCCGTTGTGAATTGCTTTCAAAATTGTATTTTTATTGAGGATTCACAGGTCTAGTATTTCTTTGCGTGCCATTCTCTTTGTTGTGAATTGCTTTCAAAATTGTATTTTTATTGAGGATTCACAGGTTTGCTATTAGTTTAGTGTCCGCGATAGTAGTTGTGAATTGCTTTCAAAATTGTATTTTTATTGAGGATTCACAGGCAGAAAGCTCGCGAACATCGCCAAACTGATGTTGTGAATTGCTTTCAAAATTGTATTTTTATTGAGGATTCACAGGAGATTCGAACCATTTAAAGATATTAACTTTGTTGTGAATTGCTTTCAAAATTGTATTTTTATTGAGGATTCACAGGAGTCCAATCCATTTTATACGGACGTAAACCGTTGTGAATTGCTTTCAAAATTGTATTTTTATTGAGGATTCACAGGAGATTTTGCGGTAGACATTACGGCTGCAACGTTGTGAATTGCTTTCAAAATTGTATTTTTATTGAGGATTCACAGGTCAGGGTCTGTGTCTGATCCTGTGAAAGTAGTTGTGAATTGCTTTCAAAATTGTATTTTTATTGAGGATTCACAGGCAACTAGTCCAGTTGAGTCTCAGATTGTAGTTGTGAATTGCTTTCAAAATTGTATTTTTATTGAGGATTCACAGGTTATTGAAAGGGCATCCTCAAGCGCCCCAGTTTGTGAATTGCTTTCAAAATTGTATTTTTATTGAGGATTCACAGGAAACAAGGCTTAACATTCCGCAATTAATCAGTTGTGAATTGCTTTCAAAATTGTATTTTTATTGAGGATTCACAGGACAAAGAAGGTGATCAAAGAAAATGGCATTGTTGTGAATTGCTTTCAAAATTGTATTTTTATTGAGGATTCACAGGCAGAAACATTATATTAAAACCTGAAACGGAGTTGTGAATTGCTTTCAATCCCGAGAGATACATCGGGAGTATTTTTAATGAGGATTCACAGGAATAAAACAAGAAGCATTTACAGCACAAGGATGTGAATTGCTTTCAATCCCGAGAGATACATCGGGAGTATTTTTATTGAGGATTCACAGGCAGAGCGAAAATGGGTCCAGACTTGTTCTTGTTGTGAATTGCTTTCAAAATTGTATTTTTATTGAGGATTCACAGGAAATAAAAAGGAGGGTGGTATTGAAATCTTGTTGTGAATTGCTTTCAAAATTGTATTTTTATTGAGGATTCACAGCTTGATAGTGTTGCATAGCTGAGACAACCGAGTTGTGAATTGCTTTCAAAATTGTATTTTTATTGAGGATTCACAGGAGTGATTCACAGGTTTTTGGGTCGAATTTAGTTGTGAATTGCTTTCAAAATTGTATTTTTATTGAGGATTCACAGGTTCTGAAATGTGTTTTGTTTTTCGCTTCCAGTTGTGAATTGCTTTCAAAATTGTATTTTTATTGAGGATTCACAGGCCTTGAAATGGTTTACATTTGTCATGATCTGTTGTGAATTGCTTTCAAAATTGTATTTTTATTGAGGATTCACAGGAGTCCAATCCATTTTATACGGACGTAAACCGTTGTGAATTGCTTTCAAAATTGTATTTTTATTGAGGATTCACAGGCTTAGTAAACTTCTTACTTCCATGTTAAAAGTTGTGAATTGCTTTCAAAATTGTATTTTTATTGAGGATTCACAGGAGTCCAATCCATTTTATACGGACGTAATCCGTTGTGAATTGCTTTCAAAATTGTATTTTTATTGAGGATTCACAGGTTTCTTCGCTTTTTTGGTTTTGATTTTTTAGTTGTGAATTGCTTTCAAAATTGTATTTTTATTGAGGATTCACAGGCAGCACAACAAGCGGGGCGGGCAGTGTTTAGTTGTGAATTGCTTTCAAAATTGTATTTTTATTGAGGATTCACAGGTGAAGTGCTAATCTAACGCCTTCAACTTTTGTTGTGAATTGCTTTCAAAATTGTATTTTTATTGAGGATTCACAGGATTTTATGTAAGTAAGCGTATGCAGTTAAGTTGTGAATTGCTTTCAAAATTGTATTTTTATTGAGGATTCACAGGGCAAACCAATTTATAGGACTCTACGAAATAGTTGTGAATTGCTTTCAAAATTGTATTTTTATTGAGGATTCACAGGTACAGGACGGAGTTAAAAACGTTGAGAAGGTTGTGAATTGCTTTCAAAATTGTATTTTTATTGAGGATTCACAGGAAGGAGTGATTGACTAAGAGAATGAAAAAGGTTGTGAATTGCTTTCAAAATTGTATTTTTATTGAGGATTCACAGGAATTTGTGAATTAATGAGTGATTCATACCTGTTGTGAATTGCTTTCAAAATTGTATTTTTATTGAGGATTCACAGGAGTAAAAAAGCAGCTTAACGAATGGGTTAAGTTGTGAATTGCTTTCAAAATTGTATTTTTATTGAGGATTCACAGGCTCCCTTGATAATTACGAAGCATTTTCAAAGTTGTGAATTGCTTTCAAAATTGTATTTTTATTGAGGATTCACAGGGGAAATGTTTTCACAACCTGTACTATTCGAGTTGTGAATTGCTTTCAAAATTGTATTTTTATTGAGGATTCACAGGTGTAAGTAAGCGTATTCATTTGACGAATTAGTTGTGAATTGCTTTCAAAATTGTATTTTTATTGAGGATTCACAGGAGAAATATAGAAGAGAGCCAGTAACTTAAGTTGTGAATTGCTTTCAAAATTGTATTTTTATTGAGGATTCACAGGTGAGTTAATAGATGTAGAAGAAAGAATCTTGTTGTGAATTGCTTTCAAAATTGTATTTTTATTGAGGATTCACAGGTTAATTGTAGTTCTGTTCTTGATACGCCATGTTGTGAATTGCTTTCAAAATTGTATTTTTATTGAGGATTCACAGGCAGCACAACAAGCGGGGCGGGCAGTATTCAGTTGTGAATTGCTTTCAAAATTGTATTTTTATTGAGGATTCACAGGAAAAAGCTTTTTAAAACATTAGTAAGTATAGTTGTGAATTGCTTTCAAAATTGTATTTTTATTGAGGATTCACAGGCTTGAGATGTATCCTCCCAAAGATCTCAGAGTTGTGAATTGCTTTCAAAATTGTATTTTTATTGAGGATTCACAGGCTAAGCACATTAACGCTAAAGGTCGTGCTAGTTGTGAATTGCTTTCAAAATTGTATTTTTATTGAGGATTCACAGGATCTATTGCGTGATTCCATGAGTCTTTGTAGTTGTGAATTGCTTTCAAAATTGTATTTTTATTGAGGATTCACAGGCTTCATTTTATCTAGCGACCAGCTTATCGAGTTGTGAATTGCTTTCAAAATTGTATTTTTATTGAGGATTCACAGGTTAGTTGTTCTTTTTCTGTTGTCATGGTTTGTTGTGAATTGCTTTCAAAATTGTATTTTTATTGAGGATTCACAGGATAAGAACTTAAAAAGCCAATGCGGTTATGTTGTGAATTGCTTTCAAAATTGTATTTTTATTGAGGATTCACAGGTTCAATTGTAATGTTATCCCGTGGCGTTATGTTGTGAATTGCTTTCAAAATTGTATTTTTATTGAGGATTCACAGGAACCGTTTACTTAATTGACCAAAGCGATGCGTTGTGAATTGCTTTCAAAATTGTATTTTTATTGAGGATTCACAGGATGGTCATGATTCAGCTACAGAACGAGAGTGTTGTGAATTGCTTTCAAAATTGTATTTTTATTGAGGATTCACAGGGTTGCGGGTTTTGTACTTGTAGTTCTTCCAGTTGTGAATTGCTTTCAAAATTGTATTTTTATTGAGGATTCACAGGATTTTTAAGATAGTCTAGTAGTTCTTTAATGTTGTGAATTGCTTTCAAAATTGTATTTTTATTGAGGATTCACAGGGTCATCGTCAAAGTTTATCGGGTCGTCTCTGTTGTGAATTGCTTTCAAAATTGTATTTTTATTGAGGATTCACAGGTGTATATATTGCATTGCTGTTGATGTTCCAGGTTGTGAATTGCTTTCAAAATTGTATTTTTATTGAGGATTCACAGGCTTCTTTGCTTAGTTTCTTCATAACTATTTGTTGTGAATTGCTTTCAAAATTGTATTTTTATTGAGGATTCACAGGATGATAAAAGAGTCACTAACCCGAAATAGGTTGTGAATTGCTTTCAAAATTGTATTTTTATTGAGGATTCACAGGTGTACGTGCTTGTTTAACTACTCCCTTGCTGTTGTGAATTGCTTTCAAAATTGTATTTTTATTGAGGATTCACAGGAAAAGGTTGCCCTCTTACTTAATTGTAAGGGTTGTGAATTGCTTTCAAAATTGTATTTTTATTGAGGATTCACAGGAAACCTTAAAGACTAATGAAATACGCTCACGTTGTGAATTGCTTTCAATCCCGAGAGATACATCGGGAGTATTTTTATTGAGGATTCACAGGAAAAACTTGAATCTTATGGTTATGTAGTTAGTTGTGAATTGCTTTCAATCCCGAGAGATACATCGGGAGTATTTTTATTGAGGATTCACAGGGCAACTTATGTGCTTGTAAAAGCATTGTATGTTGTGAATTGCTTTCAATCCCGAGAGATACATCGGGAGTATTTTTATTGAGGATTCACAGGAATGAAGGAACGGACTATTTTATTCAAGGGGTTGTGAATTGCTTTCAATCCCGAGAGATACATCGGGAGTATTTTTATTGAGGATTCACAGGTGGTGTGCCTTTATGAGTTTCAGTCTATTGGTTGTGAATTGCTTTCAATCCCGAGAGATACATCGGGAGTATTTTTATTGAGGATTCACAGGGAGTTCCTTGAGAGACTGCCCAATAGATCCGTTGTGAATTGCTTTCAATCCCGAGAGATACATCGGGAGTATTTTTATTGAGGATTCACAGGAGGGAATCAAATCGATTACGATCGCATTCAGTTGTGAATTGCTTTCAATCCCGAGAGATACATCGGGAGTATTTTTATTGAGGATTCACAGGTTGTTGACTTCATTCTAGGTGTTAAAGCATGTTGTGAATTGCTTTCAAAATTAAATATGTAAAATTCAATAATAGCATAAAAGACAAATGACAAAAGAACAAATTATTAAAAGTGGTTTTGTAACAGCTTTTATTACCGATTATTTTGAAAATAAAAGTTATAGCTTTTATCCTGACAAAGACAGATTACGCTACATTCTATGCAATAGCGAACAAGAGAAAAAAGAAGTAACAATAAAACAAATTGAAAAAACTAAAGCCAAAATTTCCAAATTGGGTTTTGAAGATTTGAGTTTTGCGTATTTATTGAGTTGTAAACCTGATAGCCGACCCAATTACATTGAGCCGAATAAAAGATTTGATTTTTGGTTGCATAGATTTTCGAAAGAGTTTGAAGACAATATTATTAAATTCGACCCAATTACAAAAGCAGTTTACCTATTCAATAAAGTGCCTGAACTTACAAGTGAAGTATTTGAAAATGAAAGTGAATTTTGGGAATGGTATCCAAAAGCACAATGCCCAAAAACAATGGATTTTATTTCAATTATACCAAATGAAGCAGATTTACTTTCACAAATTGAATACGACATACAGGAGTACAATAAAAATGAATACTGGGAATTTGATTTTGAAGAGTATGAAAGGTTTATTGATGTAAGTAAACCGATTGAAATACTGTTTAACCTTTGTGAGTTACTTGTACAGCTTGATAGATTAGAAATGTTTAATGAGTTTCGTGAAATTGAACCGATTTCAAAGCCAAAACCTGAACAGGAAAACCCGAAAGACTTTGAGGAACTTTTTTATAATACTGAACTAATTACACCCTGTATTGATATTTTAAAAGAACTTGACCCACCTTTAATTGATACAGATTACAATTACATAGGAAAATTGAAAGGTGTTATTTGCGTTTGGATAGGTGAACTACAAAGACAGGGTATTGTTAAAAGTAATTACACCGATGAACGCAAATTATTTGCTTCATTAATACCACAGAAAATAAAGCGGTTTTCCATTGATGAAAGTATGTTTGGTAAACCCCAAAAGAAAGCAGAAGAAAATTACGGAACAGATATTAAAACAAAGGTTTCTAAAATAAAACTTTCCCAAAATTCCCACTAAGGAATGCAGGGAAATTTGAGACTATAAATAGCGGTTTGTTTGTGTCAAAATTTATTTGATATGGACAAAACAGTATTTATTTCGTTACCGATTGAAGACTTACAAACGGTAATTATTGATTGCGTAAACTCTTGTTTAAAAAACAATAAGCAGGAAAGCAAATCACCCACCAACAAAACAGAAAAGCTTTTAACCATTAAAGAAGCAAGCGAATTTCTAAAGCTTTCTGTACCTACTTTATACAGCAAAGTAAGTAGGAATGAATTACCCTACATGAAGCGAGCGAAACGCTTGTATTTTTCCAGTATTGAGTTAATGGAATACGTTAAGAAGGGGCGTAATAAAACTGATGCTGAAATTGAAGCAGAAGCAGAAGCCTTTTTGTCTAACAAAAGAAAAGGGCTGAAGTAATGGAAACCACCAACAACAACCCTTTGCATAAAAGACAATATAAAGATAAGGCTTTAATACTTGACTTCATAAGAAAACAAGTTGAAAAGGGAACAGGCAGAAGTCTTACAGAACTCAAAAAAGAACATTCAGAAGAGCGTTTATTTTATATTGGGCTAAAGCATACTACAACGACTAAAAAAGCATTCTGTAAAGCTTTAAATATCAATATCGACAACGCTTGCAGATATAAAAGAGCCTTAGAGTTAGACGGCAATTTAGTACAGTCAAAAGATGAGATAATTTGTCCTTACACTAAACATAAAGCACACTTAATAAGCACAAATTCGAAGGAGTTTGAGCGGTTACAAAAATCAAAGACTAACCAATTAAAAATGTTTGTGTAATGGAAGCAAAGAAACTGAACCCAAACTTTGATGACTTAAATAAGCCTGAAACTATAAAAAATCACATTCAGGAATTGACAAATAAGGATGCTAAATATTCCGAACTTGAAGTAAAAGCAACAGATGTAATAAAGCCCCCGCAGATTGCATGGGAGCAAGTTGTTAAAGAAAGTAGATCAATTTTAGGAACACTTGGAAATTTTTCTTTGATAATTGGAAAAGCTAAAAGTAGAAAGTCATTTTTTATAAATATTGCGGTTTCAGCCGTATTAAATAATGATATTCTTTTAAGTCAATTCAGGGGTGCGTTACCACAGGATAAAAGAAAAGTAATATACTTTGATACAGAGCAAGGTAAGTATCATGTACAACTTGCTTTAAAGCGTATTTGCAAGCAAATAAGAGTAGATATTCCTGAAGACTTGGTTTATTACTTACGAAGTGAAAAGCCGTCAGAAAGGCTTAAAATCATTGAAGATATTATTTACAATACTGAAAATTTGGGCTTTGTTGTAATTGATGGAATTAAGGATTTAGTTACTTCAATAAATGATGAAGGCGAAGCGACAATGATTGCTAGCAAGCTTTTAAAATGGACTGAAGAAAAGAACATTCATATTACAACAGTATTGCACCAAAACAAAAGCGACAACAACGCGAGGGGTCATATTGGTACTGAATTAATAAATAAAGCTGAAACCGTCTTAGCAGTATCTAAAAACGAACAGGACAAAGATATTTCAATTGTAGAAGCTCAACAATGTAGAAACAGAGAACCTGAACCATTTGCATTTGAAATTAATGAAGACGGTTTACCTGTAATTGTTGAAGATTTTGAAATAAGAACGGAAACAAAAAACAGCAAGTTTGATATTACTGAATTGGAAGATTTTAAAAAATATCAATTATTGACTGAAGTATTTAGTAAGGGAGATAATTTCAATTATTCAGAATTGAGAATACAAATAGCATACAAGAAACAGTTTAGTAAAAAGCTAGGAGATAATAGAGCGAAGGAATTAATTACAAATTGTAAAAATAAAGACTGGCTAATACAGGGAAAACCTAAAGCTCCTTACAATTTAGGGGATTTCAAAGGTTTAGAAGTAGAGGATAATGTTTTTTAAGCACGGTTTACAGTTTACTAAACCAGTTTAAACCCTAAACCTATGAATGAATACAGATACATTTTAGACCGTAGTAGTAAGAAGTTTATTTGCCCTGATGCAAAATGCACTAAAAAACGCTTTGTAAGATACATTGATACAGAAACAGGCAACTACTTAATTGATGCCTTTGGACGTTGCGACCGTGAAAGTAATTGCGGTCACAACAATGACCCTTATAAAAGTGGTTATTCAAAAATGATATGGGAACAGGAACAGGGCAAAGATGTGAACTTTGAAGTAAGAAAGCCAGTTTATAAAGCTCAACCAAAAGCCAAAAAAGAAACTGAATTTATACCAGTAAGCGAATTAAAAAACACCTTAAAAGATTATGAAAAAAATATTTTTATTCAAAACCTACTCAACAAAATTGCATTCCCTTTTGAAGCAGAAGACATGGAAAAAATTATATCGTTATATCGTTTGGGAACTGTTCCCGAAAATGGGGCGGTATGCTTTCCTTTTATAGATGCAAAACAGAATATAAGAGCAGTTCAGGAAAAAATATTTGATGCTAATAACAACACCGATAAGAATAAAAAATATCATACCAGTTGGCTACATAGCAGACTACAATTTACTGAATACAGAAACAAGCCTTTGCCTGAATGGTTACAAAGCTATTTAAATAACGATACAAAGGTTTCCTGTTTGTTTGGTGAACACCTTTTAAGCAATTACCCACAAAACCCTATTGCGTTGGTAGTTGCCCCTAAAACCGCTATTTATGGGACGTTATATTTTGGCTTTCCTGAAGAGCCTACCAACTTACTTTGGCTTTCAGTATTCAATTTAAGCAGTCTAACTTATAATAAATGTAAAGTATTAAAAGGGCGTGATGTGTATTTGTTTCCTGATGCTTCAAAAGACGGTACAGCCTTCAGGACTTGGAGTAATAAAGCAAGCGACATTGAAAGCAAGTTAAGCGGTACATATTTCAAAGTTTCAGATTTACTGGAAGAGCTTGCACCCGATTGTGATAAGGAACAGGGCAACGACCTTGCAGACTATTTAATAAAACAGGATTGGCGTAAATTCAGACCCCAGGAAACAGAACCACAGCCCGAAGTTTTACCCGTTGAAAATACTATTTGTGAAAAACGTGAAGCTTCAAACAAACATTTTATTTCAGAAGAAAAAAAACAATACAAGTTGAGGTATTCCAACCTGAACCAATTGAACAACCTGTAAAGGAACAACTCGAAAACTGGGGCAATGATATAGCAGACTTAGAAAACTACTTTGTAAGTATTGAACTACCAACCCAACCTATAAAATTGAACAGATGCAGTACAATAAATAATTGTTCCTTATTCATTAAAAGCCACTTTGCTACCGTGAAAGCAAATAATGGAATACAGATTTTTATACCATACCTGAACCGATTACAGCAACTCAAACAAGTATTAACTATAAATTCAAATTGATATGAAGACCGCAAAAGTAAGCGCGCATGATCTTGACGAATATTTAATTAATCAATAAAATGCGCGCCTAATAAGATTGTTAACCTATATCAATAAATAGTTTAATTGATAACTACAGAACTAACATAGTTTTCAAATTGTATTATTGCTTTATTGAGACAGTTTTCTAACAATTCAGACCTTTGTTGCATTGGGTTTTTCTGTGTAACTTTATAACTGGTATTACCGTAATTAATATTTTGACTTTCATTATACTCCGATGCAACAACTTCAAAATCTTTCTCATAAACCTCTCCTTCATATTTTATGTTTACATAGACTTTCGCAACTGCATCAACATTGAACTTACTATTGCCAGTTAAAAGAGTCGCTCCAACTGATGTTGCTGTTTTTTCAACAAGTCTTAAATCAGTCAAGGTAACTTGAACATCTATTACATCCTCTGAGTAAGAGTTGAATTTATTAGAGAAGTATGAATCAAAAAGTCTATTAAAAGCAGTTGTTGAAGCGTATTGAAATGCTTCAAGATTGTTTTTTGAATTTCCGTTTTTCATAACAGAGGTAAGGGCCATATTCCCGTCAGGAACTTCAGAAGAGAGACTGTAATTCGCATTAATATCCTTGTTATCTGCAAGAAGCATAGTTTGATCACTCAAATTTGCTTGAAGTGGAATTGTTGTCGAACAAGAGATAATAAAATTTGAAACAATTAGTAGGATAAAGATTTTTTTCATGACTTAGTTTTTAATTAGCTGGCAAACATAAGTAATTATTTTTTCCTCACGATTTCAATCTTAACTTAGAGTTTTACACCTTCCCGTAAATAAAATTAAATGATTTTAAAACACCTGTAAAAAGATCAATAAACGATTAAAATTCGACTAGAATAATTAAAATATCACAGGTTAAAAAAATGGAATAATCTTTATGTTGAATGGTAAAAATGCAACGAATGAAATACCTATAAAAGTGTAATCCAACACCTTATTAATCAAAATTGAACAAATTGGACACCATAAAGAGAACTTTATAAAACCTTACTAAACGTTCGTAAAACGATGAAGGAACGGTGAAAACTTTAATTTATCGAAACAGTACGCGCAAGGTTAAACGTTGATTAATCAACCTCTTTCAAAAGAACTTCTGTGGTATCTGTTCGCGCGTATAAAAGTTAATTTGTTTTAATTAATTAAATAATGTAATTAAGATAGTATCTTATATTTATGCAATAAAAAAGGGTAAAACAGGGAAGTTATGGCACAATTTAAATAAGGACAAGGAGGGCGATCAAAAGATATTTGAAATTAATGAAGCAAATAAATAAAGCTGAAAGCATATCATTAAGCAAAATTCAGTTAGCAATTTTAAGTTGAACCTGATACCCTAAAAGTAAGTTTACAGTAAGTATTTGAGCCTTATTTGTACCTTGTATTTAATTTAAAATACTTAATACTTTAATAAATAGTTATTTAAGTTAAATTAATAGTTTCCGTTGTGAAAACATTTAAAGCGGCCTTTACGGGTCGCTTTTTTCATTTTAATACTTCTAAGCTAGTATTTTCTAATATAAATTACAACCTCTAACGCTGGGGATATAAAATTAAATCATTACTCTGCTGGTTTCTAGAATATTAAGAAATAAACCTAATTGTCTTTCCCAAATTTTTAACTTCTACCCCGATCAAGAGTCTAAAAATTATCTAAATTCACAATAGTATTATTAAACCCTATAATCCATGCGATATTTTATTATAGTTCTATTGGTTAGTGCTACCCTAAACGGACAAACCTATACAGGCTTTACGCAAGCCTCTGCCGAAACTCAAGCTCAGCAGGAAACCGATTTTTTAAATCAGGTGAAGCCGGCTGACTTTAAAACTCATCTCAAAACCTTAACTCAAGAACCCCACATCGCTGGGACGCCCGCCAACGAAAAGGTGAGAGATTATATGGTTGCAACGATGGATAAGGCTGGATGGTCTGTAGACACCTATCCTTACGAAGTATATATGAGTAGCGATCCTGGAACCTCATTGGTAGAAGTGGTGTCGCCAGTTTCCATTCTCCTCGATCAGAAAGAGGACGCTTTGAAAGAAGATCCCTATTCGCAAAACACTACTCTTGTAAAAGGCTGGAATGCCTACTCAGGAAGTGGAGACGTGACTGCTGAGGTGATTTATGCCAATTATGGCACTAAAGCCGATTTTGAAAAGCTGGAAGAACTCGGTATATCGGTTAAGGGTAAGATCGTTATTGCTAGATACGGAGGTAACTTCCGTGGGTATAAAGCCAAATTTGCCGAAGCTCGTGGAGCAGTCGGACTTATTATCTATACAGATCCTAAAGATTCTGGGTTTACCAAAGGCTTAACTTTTCCCGAAGGCGTGTATTACAACCCTAGTGCAATCCAACGTGGCTCTTTGCTCACCGCCGATTGGACTGGAGACCCGTTGACGCCCTACGAGCCTGCCTTACCACTAGATCATAAGGACACTCCAGAGCGTTTAGCGCCAGAGGATGCTGGACTGCATACTATTCCCGTTACACCTATTGGTTATGGTGCCGCAGAGTCTATTTTTAAACATATGAAAGGTGAGGTGGTTCCTAAAACTTGGCAAGGCGGATTGCCTTATACCTATAGAGTGAACGGTGGAGAGGATCTGAAAGTGAGACTCAAAGTCGACCAACCCAAAAAAATGACCAAGATTTACAATGTCGTTGCGACTTTAAAAGGCAAAGAACAACCCGATGAATGGGTGATTCTTGGTTGCCATTATGATGCGTGGGCTTTTGGAGCGACAGATCCCAATTCGGGAACCGCCATGCTGTTGAGCTTATCAGAATCACTAGGGCGTTTAGCCGAAGATGGAAAAAGACCCAACCGCTCTATTATGATTGCCCATTGGGATGCCGAGGAACATGGGGTCATCGGTTCTAGTGAATGGGTAGAGCAGATGAAGGATGAGCTAAAGGCCAAAGCGGTGGCTTATATAAATTTAGATGGTGCTGTATCTGGGAAAAATTTTGGAGCCTCTTCAGCACCAAGTCTTAAGACTCTTATTTTAGAAGCTTCCAAAGCGGTAGATTATCCCTACACAGAGGAAACCGTTTATGAGCATTGGGCGGGTGATAAGCCAGAGCCCAACATTGGAAATCTGGGTGGGGGATCAGACCATATCGCTTTTTATATGTTTGCCGGCGTGCCGTCTTTAAGTGGTGGAGCTGGTGGACCTACCTTATATCATACCAATTACGATGACTTTTATTATTACGAGAATTTCGTAGATCCCGAATTTCAGATGGGACCTACAGTCGAAAAACTGATGGGTATTTTGAGCTTAAGGTTGGCCAACGCCGAGTTTATTCCTTACGATATAGAGCGGTATGCCACAGATTTGGAACTGCATTTTGAAAACGCGACTCAGCAGGTAAAGTCTTTTTATTCTGATTTTACTGGGTTTACAGCTTCAAGCCAAGCGATATCCAGCTTAAAACTCTCCACCAGCTCAGTGGCGAAAGCCCTCGAGAAACTCCTCTCCACCGAGAACATATCCAAACGCCAAAAGAATCAACTGAATGCTCAGCTGCTCGCGCTAGAAAAAAGTTTTTTGGATCCCAAAGGGATGCCTTATGGCGATTGGTATAAATCACTCTATGCTTCCTCAGATCCTTTTAGCGGTTATGCCTCTTGGATTTTGCCAGGTATCCAGTATCAAATCGAAACTGAAGCTACTCAAGACCTAAAAATGTGGGACGAGCGGTATGCTAAAGCCATAAAAGAGCTGGACGATAAATTAAAAGGCATGTTGGAAAGTCTATAGGTTTTAGGCTATGTCAGTTCGAGTGATTTCAGGGGATTCGAAAGAAATCCCATGAGATCGCATCGAGAATTCGACAGGTCTAAACTACTTCTCGATACAATTTTCTATCGAAAATCACTCGAAGTGACCAACCAAAACTTTAATCCAAACGCTTCGTTTTAGTTACTTTAATAATGGAATACACCAAATATCCAATTGGACCAAACACAAAGCAAAGCAACAGACACGGAATTATAAGGTAATGATTGATCTTGTGTTTTTGGGATTGGTTCAGAATCCAATTTCCCACCAAGAGATCAAAAACCAAATAATGCACCCAACCGGTGAGAACAGCCACATCTGAGGTAAACATCGCTTTTACACCTTCAAGCTCATTGAAGGATTCCATATCCAAATCACCCAAGCCCGTCACAACGTAAAAAGCATAGACTAGAGACATCGCTATGGTAAGGCCGTTGATCACTGGATTTTTCCATGATTTGTTTGGAAAAAAAATCAAGATCAACCAAGCGGGTAGAACGATAGTATTAACGATTTGAAAGACGAGTGAGGGTGACATAGGCTTTAGGTTTTTTGATTTAAATTTACTAATAATTTAGGATTGTCGAAAAATATTTCATTTTTATTCTGTTTTGTTATTTATCGACAACGGACTCGCATGCCGTTTCAAAAAACAGTATGACCAACGGCATAACTTCCAAATAAGTATCCTCCTTATTTATAGGATTATCTAATACCATAACATTTAACTATCAGAAATTCTAATATGTCCATCAAAAACTGTAATTTTAAATAGGTTAACAATTTAAGTTTTACTACTACTTTTGATTATCATAAATAAATTTATACTCATGAAAAAATTATTAATTGCAGCATTTAGTTTGTTTGTTGTGGTCGCTTTTGCACAGCAAAGTACCGAACCTGAATATAAGACCTGTCCTGTAACAGGTATCAGGATAAAAGTTAAAGATGGTGAAAATCCCCATGCTAAGATGCAGGAGAAATCTTCAGTAACAGAAGAAACGACACCCAGACGAACAGGGGGTAAAGACTGGTGGCCCAACTCTTTAAATTTGAGTGTTTTGAGACAGCATTCTCAAAAATCCAATCCTATGGGTGAAGATTTTGACTATCGAGCTGCCTTTAAAGCCTTAGATTATGAGGCTTTAAAAACTGACTTAGTCGCGCTGATGAAAGATTCTAAAGAGTGGTGGCCTGCAGATTATGGTCATTATGGTCCGTTTTTTATTCGGATGTCTTGGCACAGCGCTGGAACTTACCGAACAGCGGATGGTCGAGGTGGATCTCGAGATGGTCAACAGCGATTTGCACCCATTAATAGCTGGCCAGATAATGCCAACTTGGACAAGGCGAGACGTCTGCTATGGCCAATAAAGCAAAAGTATGGCAAGAGTATTTCTTGGGCCGATCTAATGATTCTTGCAGGAACTCTTGCTTATGAAGATATGGGCTTAGAAATAGCTGGATTTAGTGGTGGTCGTGAAGACACCTGGGAGCCCTCCAGCAACGTCTATTGGGGAGCAGAAAATGAAATGTTAGCAAATGATAAGCGCTACGATGAAAATGGAGATATAGAGCAGCCTCTAGCTGCTGTTCAAATGGGATTGATTTATGTGAACCCTGAAGGTCCCGATGGAAATCCAGATCCAGCACTTGCTGCAGATGGAATTCGCCAAACCTTTGGGAGGATGGGGATGAACGATAAAGAAACAGTAGCCCTTATTGCTGGAGGCCATACTATAGGTAAAACCCATGGAGCTGGCGATGCAGATCTAGGTCCGGCCCCTGAAGCAGCCTCTATCCAAGAGCAAGGTTTAGGATGGATGAGTTCTTATAAATCTGGAAAAGCGGAAGATGCTATCACTTCTGGATTGGAGGTGATATGGACTAGCACTCCAGCAGAATGGAGCCAAGGTTATTTCAAATCCTTATTTGAAAATGAGTGGGAATTGACCAAAAGCCTCGGAGGAGCATACCAATGGGTTGCCAAGGATTCTAAAGAAATCTATCCTGATGCTCATATCGAAGGGAAAAAGCACAGACCAACCATGTTGACGACAGATTTAACGATGATCAAAGATCCTGAGTATTTGGAAATTTCCAAATTCTTTTATGAGAATCCAGAAGAGTTCAATAAAACTTTTGCTCAAGCTTGGTTCAAGTTAACCCACAGAGACATGGGACCAAAGTCAACTTATATAGGACCTGAAGCTCCAAAAGAAGATTTTATATGGCAAGATCCTATTCCAAAAGCGGATTACGAAATGATCAATGCCGCAGATATTAAAGCACTAAAGGCTGAAATTTTGAAGTCTGGACTCAATACCTCAGAGTTGGTAGAGACAGCTTGGACTTCAGCATCCACTTACAGAGATTCTGATCGACGTGGGGGAGCCAATGGAGGGCATATTCTACTAGAGCCACAGCGCAGCTGGGAAGCTAACAATCCTAAGCAATTGGATAAAGTGGCGTCTAAACTGGCTATGATCCAAAAGGATTTTAATAAAAAGTATAACAACAAAGAGGTGTCTATGGCAGATTTAATCGTCCTCGGAGGGAATGTAGCTATTGAACAAGCTGCCAAAAAAGCGGGTCATACTATTGAAGTGCCCTTTATGCCTGGAAGAACCGATGCGTTACAAGAACAAACCGATGTGGAATCTATGCAATTGCTTAAACCTATGGCCGACGGATTTACAAACTATCAGGGAAAGCAATACACCTTAACCACAGAAGAGTTATTGGTAGATAAAGCTCAGTTACTCACCTTAACTGCACCAGAAATGACTGTTCTTCTAGGAGGGATGCGAGCCTTAGGAGCCAATCATGGCGATGCGCAACATGGGGTCTTTACAGATCGTCCTGGAGAGCTAACGACAGATTTCTTTGTAAATCTGCTAGACATGAGTCATAAATGGGAACCTAAAGACGATAAAGAACAAGTCTTTATTTCCAAAAATAGACAAACAGGCGATACAAAGTGGACTGCTACTCGCGCTGACTTGATCTTTGGATCAAACTCGGAGTTAAGAGCTTTAGCAGAAGTCTATGCTACTGAAGATGCCGATGAAAAATTTGTAACTGATTTTGTATCGGCTTGGTCTAAAGTTATGCAATTAGATCGATTCGATGTCAAGATGTAATTCTTTTCGTTTATAAGTATAAAAAAGGCCCTGCAATTGCAGAGCCTTTTTTTTTGTAGCAAAATCATGACCTAGATTTTTTATCAGTTTCCTGCTTTCTCCTTTTTAATTTGGGGATAGTTAACCATTCAAACTCATTCCTTCTGAGTTTAATTTATGTAAAATAGGGGAGGTGAAATATATTTTATAATTAATTAGTATATAAGTATTAAAATAGGGGGGTAATAATTACATTTATCCTATAATAATAATTATACACCCCTAAAATTATAGGGTTTTATTAAAAATAAAGTACTTATGAAAATAGGAGTTCCCATTGAAGTTAAAAATAATGAAAGTCGGGTATCTATCACCCCAGCAGGTGTTTTTGAATTGACGAAAAGAAAACATCACGTATATGTTCAAACTCAAGCTGGTTTGGCTAGTGGTTTTGAAGATCAGGACTATATAGAAGCGGGTGCAGAGATTTTATCAAGTCTAGAGGCTGTATATGAAAAAGCAGAGATGATCGTCAAGGTCAAGGAACCTATAGAAAAAGAATACGCTCTTGTTAGAGAAGGTCAAATTATTTTCACCTATTTTCATTTTGCTTCTAGTCAGGCTTTAACTCTGGCTATGATTGCTTCCAAAGCAGTGTGTATTGCTTATGAAACTGTGGAAGATGAGGATGGCAGTTTACCTTTGCTAACGCCCATGTCTGAAGTCGCTGGGCGTATGGCAACTCAGCAAGGCGCCAAATATTTGGAGAAACCCATTCGAGGAAAAGGTATTCTCTTAGGAGGAGTTCCAGGAGTGCCTCCCGGTAAAGTCCTAGTTCTTGGCGCGGGAGTCGTTGGGATCCAAGCCGCAAAAATGGCTGCTGGTCTTGGAGCTCACGTGACGATATTTGATATCAATATGAAAAGGCTTAGGTACGTGAATGATATTATGCCTAGTCACGTGGTGACCGCCTTTTCCAATGAATATAACATCAGGAAACATATCAAAACGGCAGATCTAATTATTGGTGCAGTATTGATTCCTGGAGCCAAAGCTCCAAAATTGATTACTAGAGATATGCTTAAGGACATGACACCAGGAACGGTTATGGTGGATGTAGCAGTAGATCAAGGGGGGTGTTTTGAAACGACAAGACCGACCACCCATGAAGATCCTACCTATATCATTGATGATGTGGTACACTACTGTGTAACCAATATGCCAGGAGCTGTGCCTTACACATCTACTTTAGCACTCACCAACGTCACTTTTCCATATGTGCTAGATATCGCTCAAAAAGGATGGAAAGAGGCTTGTAAATCTGATCCTTCACTTCAAAAGGGCCTGAGTCTGGATCATGGAAAAGTAATTTGTAAAGAGATTTTAAAAGAGATGTTAGTTTAATTTATGGATGAGGTTTAAGATTTTTTCTTCATATCATCAACAGGGTTATAACTCGATGGGGTTTAAAATAATTGATGTTAACTACCTCAAGTTACCTTTCGATACAATTTTTTATCAAAAATCACTCGAAGTGACATCGACGCAACACTTTGTCAGTTTGAGGACAAGACCCGTTTTACTTCTCGATACAATTTTCTACCGAAAATCATTCGAAGTGACATCGATGCAACACTTTGTCAGTTCGAGTGATGGAGAGACGGTAGTCAAGCCATTGTATCGAGAACTCGACTAAACGTAGCAAAGAATTATATCGAAAAATAATTGATGTTAACCACCTCTA
>NZ_PJBS01000088.1 GCF_002836055.1 Psychroflexus sp. MES1-P1E | reverse complement strand
ATTAGTAGCTTTTATTTCATAGCAAGTTCCATTAATGAAATATCAATACAACCTCATATCCCTTAAAGCTAGATGACTTTATTTTGATAAGGGCACTACTTAGTGATATGAATTTGACAACTTACATAGCATGGCTTAAAATTGATTTAGACATTGAGTTTTATAAATCGACTGACAACCAAACTCCTGATTTGACGAGATCTAGAAGCAATTACAAATGACAATTTAATAGAGGTGATTGGTAAATTGTTTTAAATTAATTAAATTTAATCAGTAAAGTACAAAGCAGCTAAATCAGTATACTCTATACAAATTAGACCCCTATTAAAGTTGAAAATTTTTATCTTTAATAGGGGTCAAAGAATAATTTATAAATGTCTGAAAACAGTAAACCACCAAAAAAGAGGATAGAATATCGCGGTAAGATTCTCCACGTTTCTAGAACAGGAGGGGTTTCTGCTACTAAAACACTATCAAAAGAAAGCTATGGAGCTACCATAAATACCAATCATGGTGTTAGGCTTCATAAAAGGCTATTTAAAGGGGCTAGAATGGGGTTTCAACGTGGAAATTTTCAATTTATAGGTCGATATAAAAGTGGTCCTTTCAACTTTAATATTTCAAAAGGGGGTGTGAGTACGTCCATAAAAAACAAAAGAGGCTCTTATAATTTATTTAAACCCAATTACTCGAGTTTTAAATTAGGGGGTGTACAGCTAAGAGGTAAAAATGCAGCTACGCTTCAATTACTCTTTTTAGCAGTGAGTCTTTTTATAAATATTATTAAGGTTTTATGGCATATTTCAATAGCTGTATTATGGTTTATATTTTTAGCTATAAAATGGTTTGTAGATTTTTTAATTGGATTTTACAGAGGATCTACTTCTAATACCTAATTATATTTATAATATCGAATGAATAAATTGAATTATACCACGACGTAACTCAGCACAGGTTTTTTGATAAAAAAAGGCGAAAATAGCCTATGCCGAATTCGTTTCGGTAAAACGATTTATGGCTATATTTTAATGTCTAATTTGTTATGATACTCCCGCAACCTGAAATTTATGTTTTGTTGGGCAGCCAGATAAAACCTTTCGTTTGGATGAAAAAAAGGATAGTTCTACAGAAGTAGAAATTCCTAAGATTACAGCTATTTAAAAAAATACTGTTTCGATAAAATAAATTTAAATACTTGATTTATAAACTTATACCCTATTAAAAACATAGATAGGATCTCTTGCTTCATAAGCATTTTACGGTTTGGCATGGGGGTTGATTAGGTATTAGTATCAGTGCAAAGAAGTACTGGTACTAATACCTATAGTTATGAAAAAGCTATTTACTCTTACACTCGTATTTCTTTTTGGAATTGGTTTTTCAAATGCAGAAAATAACAGCCACTCCCGTACGTATACAAATAACTTTATTTTTAATCAAGATGGAATCGAATTTGCTGTATTTCCTGATGGTCAATTTGATTTCAACTATTTGCAAGATAGAAATGGTATCGGTCTTTATGTAAACACTGGAAACCTACAAATGTCATTCAACACAGGTTATAATTACAACCGCTTTGTTCAGTATGATTCTTATGGAGCTGTTATACAAATAGAAGAAACACCCGTATTCTATGACTCTTATGGTCGTGTTATCCAGATAGGAGAGGTTTTAATAAACTACCGTGGTGGCTTTGTAAACCATATAGGTAACATGAATGTTTTCTACAGCAGACCTGGTGTCATCGATTATTATAGCGGATACATCAATGTATACAATAGAAACTATATTTACCAACCATGGCATAATTTCTATAGTGTCCCGCTGGTAAATAGATGTATTGTTTACTATACGCCATACAGATTATCCTATTTCCCACTGCGCTATGCCTGGTCTTATCACAGAAATTACTGGAATACACCGTCCTATTATAATGGGTATTATGCGCGATCAAATGTGAGACGTGACTTCTACAGACCTCATGATCAAGTGAATTATAGAAGTTTTGAAAGAGGACAACGCGATGCCCGTGGGAGAGCTATAGCCGTAAACAACAGGGTATCGAAAAGCAGACAATCTATTGCTACCGGAAGAAGTCAGGTGACAAGAACTAATAACAGTAGAAGTTCCGTGGCCACTCAAAGAACCAGTGGACGAAATACAACCGCTACAAGTACAAGATCTTCTTCAAGAAATGGAATAAATAGGGAAGCTGTAAATAACAGAAGTGATAGAACTCTCTCCGCTACTTCTAGAGATGCAAGAAGCACATCGAGATCTGCAACACTGAACGCAGGTGATAAGAGAACAAAGCATTCAGCTACACCTAGAGCAAATAGAAACACAAATGCTAAGGTAGGTAACAGAGTGAACCGCACAGAAAGAGCAGTGACTCATAGTAGAACCAATAGCAGACCAGAGGTTACAAGATCAACTCGCAAGACAACTCCTAGTAGAAGTACAGCGACTACAAGATCATCAAACAGAAATAACACTGCTGTAAATTCGAAAAGGGCCACGTCGAGAAATACGCAAGCTAAAAGCTCTAGAACAAGTTCCCATAAAAATGCAACTCGTTCCTCTGACTCAAAAAGAAGTCATAAAAGAGGATAGTATCCATAAAATTACTGGAAAGCTGCTCCCAAATAGGAGCAGCTTTTTTTATATCTATAAATGACATTATTTTTAGTGCATATCCGCTAACATCGCTAAACATTAATTACCAGCCGAATATCGCTTTGCCCCTGCCCCTCAATGTTAGCATAAATCTAAAAGGCTGTTTTTTAAATTAGCACTATTATAAACTAAAAAGGATCTCAATGGGATTATGACATCACTCTTGATCACAATTATATATAACGCCCTTTAGATAATCACCTCATTGAGAGCTCTTCTTAAACCTGAACAGGATCGGCAGAACTGTAAATGTGGAAAATCGTCTCAAAACTGATTGTTTCCTAAATAAGAAACATTTAATTTTGTTAAACTAATAGAGCTCCATGATTCAGGAATTTAAGATCTATTACTGAAGGAGGTGAACGGGTTTTTAAACGAACCCAACGAAAAGGCAGTTGAAAAAATCATTAACAACATCCGAAACTGTCGTCATATCAGCTCATGGAATTGAAAAGAAAACAGCAAAGACATCTAAAAAGGAAATTGAAAAAACCAAATGAACAATGAAAAACTATTTTAAAGCTAAAAAATAATGATATGGAAAAGAAAGAAATAAAAACTTACAGTTTGGATAAAGTGACCGGTAAATATATCGGAAAAAAAGAAACGTCAAAAAGAAACGAATTCGACAACGAACTTCGGGTCGACTTAATCGGAAACGCAATCAAACAAGCTCGAAAAGAACGAAACTTGACACAAACCCAGCTTGGAGAGTTGGTCGGAGTCCAGAAATCACAGATTTCGAAACTTGAAAATCATGTGACTGACGCTCGATTTGAAACAATTTTGAAAGTTTTTAAGGCCTTAAACGCAAAAATTAATTTCAATGTCGAATTATTAAACGAAAATCTGAACTTAACATCAAATAAGGAAAAGCACTAAACACAGCAGCATATTTAAGTTATGGCTGGGTCCATGCCCATTTTGTAAATCCATGGATTTACCAAAGTCAGTTTTTGCTTGTTGAGGTTCGTGCTAGAAAACGCCAAAACTCATACTCAAAGATGCTGGCAAATGTATGTTACCTAAGAATCTTGAATACAGCATTTTTTGCGATGAATAAAAATACCTTTGGATAAAATACACAGAAGTTTTAGTTTAGTTGAAGATAAAAAATAACACCTTTAATAGAAATGTACTTTATAATCAAGATTTGAATAAGGTTTGTACGGAGGTTGAAGACAAGCTTATTTTGGGACAGTGCAACAAATAAAAAGACAGACAGGCATAAAATGGAAAATTTCAATAGAAAAAAACATTGGGAAACAATCTACCAGACAAAACAATTTGAAGACGTTAGTTGGTTTCAACCGACACCTGAAACTTCATTAAGTTTCTTCAAAGAATTGAATATTCCGACCTCTGCCAAAATAATTGACATTGGCGGTGGTGACAGTTTTTTAGTTGATAATTTACTCGACTTGAATTACCAAGATCTCACAGTTTTAGACATTTCAGCAACAGCACTTGACAAAGCGAAGCAACGACTTGGAGAGCGAGCAGACAAAGTAAAATGGATAGTTGCAGACGTCGCCACTTTCAGACCGACCGAGAAATACGACTTTTGGCACGACCGAGCAGCATTTCACTTTTTGACACAAGAATTAGAAGTTGAAAACTACCTCAACACAGTTCAAAAAAGTATTCAGCCGACAGGTGTTTTTGTTATTGGAACATTTTCTGAACAAGGACCAAAAAAATGCAGCGGAATAGAAATCAAACAATATTCAGAAACGACAATGACCGACCGACTGGCCAAATTTTTTGAAAAAATTAAATGTATAAAAGTTGACCATAAGACACCATCTGATACCATTCAGAACTTTATATTTTGCAGTTTTAAAAAATTACGAAAAAAAAGTGTCACCCATTTTTAGGACGCGAAGAAGCCAGCAACTGACTTGGGATTTTTGCTCCTTTTGGGGCGCAAGACAACAAAAATTCGAAAACCTCATATGAGGATTTTAATCACTAGGACAGAAAACGGACCTGAAATAAAAAGGATCTACCTTATAAAAAACGATGCTATCTTACTGCTAAATTAGAGGTTTAATCAACGCAGCAATTCATCTCTTTATAACGATTGATGGAAGAGATGCTGAAGGAATAATATTATTAATATTTTAGCGGAAATGATAACTGAAATATTTTTTTCATAGTTAAGTAAAGGCTTTATTTAAAATACGAGTCGATAGCAAAACCCGTTGCAAATCCCTTGCTTTAATTCATTCAACCTCATTCAAACCTCCAACTCCTCATACTCTACCCTATCCAATATCTCTTCCACATCCGAATTGACTTTGGGATGGAAAACATCGGTGCTAACTGCATGGGTGTTAAGTTGATCTTCATCAAAGTGAGCCTTTAATAGATTTGCAATCGCCTCTTCTTTTAAGTCATTATCCAACCAATGATCGGCTTGCTTAACATTTAAAATAATAGGTTGTCGATTCTTTTTGTTATGGATCCTAGCAAACAAGGGAGAAGCCTCTTGAGTTAAGAGAGTAAAGGTGACTTTATTGTCTATGCGAGTGTATAACCCTGCAAGGGATAGAGAGCCTTCTGACTTTGGCTTAAACACAAAGGGATATTTTTTCCCCTTGTGATCATGAGGCTCAAAAAAGGCAGAAACAGGAACAATACATCGCTTTGTAAAAATGGATGGTCTATATAGAAAGTGCACAAAGGCTTTCTCTGCTCTTGCATTAAGCCCCCCTCCAAACTTCACCGCTTCTTTATAATAGACTTTTAACTCACTTACTTTTTGGTTTTCTGGAGCAATGCCCCAAGTCGCTGCTGCGAGGACACTGGGCTTCTCTTGTGGGATGATAAGGAGTTGAGAATGTGTAAACCCGTTGATATGGTAACGGGGCTGGTCGAATAACCCACGCTGACTTTCATCGCTGAGTTTGACCTTATACTGCTTTTCAATTTGCTCTACCTGTTGGATTTGAGAAGTATGGAAACACATTGATCATTAATTTGGCTTCAAGTTATTAAATTTTAGCTACCCATTAGACTGTTTTTTGTGAATTTGGACAATAGAATAGAGTTTTAGAGAATAATAAAAAGTGTTAGTTGAGATGAAAATGGAAAGTGATAAAATGAAGGAAACACATAAAAATCTAATTCATTTAAAAAAATTAGAAGATGAGAAGATTAGAAAAATTAAAAATGATGATAAGAATAGTTATAATTTCCTCAATACATTGCTATAAAGTTTTTAGAGATGTAAAACAAAACCAAATATTTTCAGTATTACACTTAGGTTTTTATTAAGCCAGTTGGAAAATGTATGGAGGATCTACGGCTATTTCAACCAAAGATTATACAATTCATATGGGTGCAGTACAACTAACAAAAGATTATTATTACTTAAGATTTGAGGAAAACAATGAGTCTAGAAGAGAAAAAATACCTGAGCTACTAAGTCTATGTAAAGCCTTAAGAAAACACTTTTACAGTTTTGAATATTTAGTTAAACATAAGCCCCCTAAAAGAGAACCAACTGATGCTTTAATTTCAAAGATTATCATTGGGAATCTTGGTTGTAACCCTGCCATTTGATAGATACTTTAATACGGGTGCTAAGGCAAACAATTCTAAATTACTTAATTTAGAAAGGTAATGCTCAATGAAGATAGTTAAGAAGTATACTATGGGTAGCTTTATTAAAAGAAAAATACAAAATATGACCAATCAAAAAAAACGAATACGTGCATTTTCATAAGAAGATACACGACTATTTATTGAATTATAGAAAAGAATATAATTTTGATTTTAATTTTTTAGTCTGGAAAATATCAGATTCTTCATTCTGCATCACTATTGAACCCGCACATAACCAAATATAAGGAAACCACTTCATCAAGATAATAGCCAAAAGAAGTGGTTTTTATGGTTTTGCAAGAAATAGGTCATTCTACTTTCTTACCAAGCATTTCTAGTCCGTTTTGAAATAAGGTTAAGCTTTCTACTTTACCTTCAACATTTCTTGTAAAATGTATGTCAGCAACTACTACTTTCAAAAAAAATTTATCTTTTTCTTCTGCAAATAAGTGAACTTCACCTTGACCTGTAGCTGCTCCATATAGGTTATTGTCTCTTACGCTAAATACCATATTAAATCCAGGTTGAAGTTCATAGCTACCGACGTATTCGCTAAGCACATCTTCATCCAATTGTATGTCTTTACGTTCGGCTAGAGGTGCTTTATCAATACCTTTACCTATCATCTCCTTCCCATTAACTGTCATGGTGACCATGCGGTTTCCATTTTCAGTAAAAAAATCATAAAAAGTATTTCCACCATCAAAGATGAAATTAGTCGCTGACAATGGATAAATTTCCATGCTGATACTCCCTTCTCGCTGACTAAATAATTGTTCATTTTTTAAAGTAACATGACGAATTACACCTTCATACTCATAAGCGCCGACCCATTTGCTCAATTGTGATTCGCTTAAATCGATTGCATCTTTTTTCTTCGGAAATGGTTTTCCAATAGCCATTGCAGCTACGTTAGAAACAAGTGCGCCGACATCACCACAATCACAATTGGAGAGTCCAATTACATAGAGATTCTCTTCTGGAAGAAAAATACCGCTTGACGAATAGCCGAAAATACCCCCATTGTGTTCCACAGATGCTGATCCATTTATATTGCCAGTATACCAGCCATAACCATACGTGATTTCTTCACCAGAATCTAAAGTAGACCCATTAGTCGCTTTTTCTAAGGAACTTTTTTTAATTAAGGTATTAGCAGAAATTGCATTTTGCCATTTTAGTAAATCGGCTGTTGTAGACATAATAGAACCCGCTGCATAGGGCAAAGTTAAACTCAAATAATCTGCATTTCTATACCCTGTTTCTGTTTTAGAATAGCCTCTTGCACGGTTTGGGATGAGTCTAGTCATACTGCCATAATATGAATTGTTCATACCTACCTTATCAAAAATATTGGTTTGTATAAAGTCTTCGTAAGATTGTTCAGATACCACTTCAATAATATGACCCAACAATATATAACCAGAATTGTTGTAATTAAATTGAGTACCAGGATCAAATTCCATCTGTTCATTTTTAAAACTATCAATAAGCACTGTTGGTGTCATATCTGTACGTGCAAACTCCATAAAACTTGGCATATTGGTATAACTTTTTATACCCGAGGTATGGTTGAGTAAATGATGCACCGTTATGGTTTTATCTTGAGTTGGATAATCCGGGATAAATTTGGTGATTTCATCTTCCAAACTCAGTTTACCTTGCTCTTCTAACATCAAAATAGCAACAGCGGTGAACTGTTTGGTAATAGAGCCAATTTCGAAAACATGTTTTGGTGCAGCTTTAATATCTGACTCCAAGTTAGCGATACCAAAACCTTTACTGTAAATGGCTTGACCATCTTTGGCGACCAATACAGAAACACCTGGTGCATCTGATGTGTATTGGTCACCGATATACGTGTCGAATTGTTGTTCTAAACTTTGCGCAATGCTACTTAGAGTTAATAGTAAACAAATACAAAGCATCAGTACTTTTGAAGCGTGATTAGTAGTTTTCATGTTTCGTTTATTTTAAGTTTATTGAAGTTACAATTTTTTGATAAGACGTTAGGAATATAAATTGGTTACAGAAAATGAAGTGTTTTATGGTTTATCTAAGAGTTTATAGTTTGAATTACGCAAACTCAAGCAACTAGTTATACTCTTCGAGGGTTAACGATAGAAATACATCCAAAGGCCGATAAAGAGGATGACGATAACAAATGGAAAGGTGTTCTACTACAAATGCTCAAAGCCTGTGGCAAACTAAAAGCAGAATCGGCTGGAGCGGCTCACGTCAAACGGCAGCATCTTAATTTGCTAGAAGTCTATTTTGAAATATACCTGCTAGAAATAGAAGCTTTAGTTAGAAGAGGGGTGATAAAAAAATACAGAAAACAAACCCATAACACAAAGGCTTTAAAAGGGAAACTAGAGTTTGCAGGACATATAAGATATAACGCAATTCATAAAGAAAGGTTTTATACAACCCATCAAGTTTATGACAGTAATCATCTACTACATCAGGTTTTATATAAAACACTGTCCATTGCAGATCAATTCACTATGGGAACTCGCCTCTCTGATTTGACCAAAAGAGTGCTTGTAAATTTTTCAAAAGTCGATTATAAAATATTGACTGCAAAGCAACTAAATTGTATAACCCTAAATTGGAAATCGAGTAGTTATGGTGATGCCTTAGACATAGCAAGGCTTATCATTTAAACTATTCGCCAGACATTTCCAGTGGAAAAGAGAAAATGCTATCCCTTCTTTTTGATATGAATGAACTATGAGAAACCTATATTTTAAAGCAAGTTCAAAAAGCGTGTAATGGAACTCATATGGTGGTTTCTGGACAAGAATCTAAATCGTTTTGGAGTAGTAACAGTTTAAGGCCAGATGTAGTTTTAAGACAAGGTTATAAAACCTACATTATAGATACCAAATGGAAGCGACCACAAAAAAGTTCTGCTTCAGTAGGAGATTTAAAGCAGATGTATGCGTATTGCCGCTTTTGGGATGCAGAAAGGGCTCTTCTATTGTATCCTGGTCAAGCCTACGAAAACAAGTTTCGATCGTATCTTACGGACGATTATTCAAAAGATACAGAGGACGTTCCTAATCTAATAGACCATCAATGTAAAATGGGTTTTGTTTCCGTTATAAATGAGAAAAATGAATTGGACTCTACTATTGGAGAAAATAGTTTAAAATTATTAGAATGAATTTGATTTTAAGATCAAAAGGATGCAAATTCTTTGGACATATATTGATGCAAAGACTACAACTCAAACCGATTGAATTCAATTTAAATATCAATTAAATTTTTAGTATTCCATATTCGAATATGGAATACTAAAGCTATACAAACATCAAATAAGGAGTCCACAAGATGTAATCGTCTTATTGAAGATTACTGCAATAAACAATGAGGAGTGGCAACACCTAGTACTTGCAGATGCTTAAAGCATTAGCAAGTAGTAGGTTAGTAAATCTGATGTGCGTTCAAAATATGCAGGAGTTATAGATGCCTCTGAGAAGAAGGTATATCGAATGGGAATTCAACATGGAAACTTTCAATTTATAAATCGATATAAAAGTGGTCCTTTCAACTTTAATATTTCAAAAGGAAGATGAGTACTTCCATAAAAAAAAGAGGCTTTTATACCCAATTACTCGAGTTTTAAATTAGCAGGTGAACAGCTAAGAGGTAAAAATAAAGCTATGCTTCAATTGCTCTTTTTGGCATTAAGCCTTCTTGTAAATATTCTTAAGTTTTTATGGCGTATTTCAATGGCTGTCGTGTGGTTTATAATCTTAGCTATAAAATGGCTTCTAGATTTTCTTATTGGATTTTACAGAGGATATACGTCCAATAATCCTACGACCTGAAATTTGTTTTATGTAGAAAAAACTTAACCTGCTTGATTATGCTTGCAAGCAGGTAAGATATCAGTCTATCCATTCCAAATTAAGTAATTGGTAAAACGCTGATTTATTTATAATAAATATACAGCGTTTTTTAATGGTAATTAGACCATCATCTTTAAACTGTTTTAGGCTTCTCCCTAGACTTTCTCGAGAAGTTCCAATGCAATTCGCCAAATCTTCTCGACTTAGGTCAATACCTTTATAATTGGGAATCATCGCTTTAAAGCGATGTTCAAATACCAATAAAAAAATAGCCAATCGCGTATTTTGATCCTTTTGAGCTAAAACAGCAATTGTATTGGCTAACACCCCAAACTCATGACTCATATTTTTAATAAAAGCATCTTTTAAAGAGGGAAGATCCTGAAGTAATTTTAGGAAATTATCTTTTGAAATGAATTTCAACTCCACATCATCTAGGGCCTCACAGGAGTCCTGATAACGCTCCTCTCCTAACAGGGCGTGATACCCTAAAAAATCACCCGGTGTATAGATATAAAATATCTGTACTTGATTGCTAAATCCTTTTTTGAATTTCTTTGCTCTTCCACTCACGATGTGAAAAATACCAGTAGGAATACCTTCTTCATAAAAAAGAGCATTCCCTTTCTTTATCGTCATATCTTCCATAAAGCTGCGAACCAATTCTTTCTCTACTAGAGTAAGGCTCTCAAATAAGAGATGGCTTTGGAAATCAAATTTTAAAAAGAAACTGTCCATATTAAAACATAATAAATATAACTTAAGTTATGTTCAAATATAACGAATGTTACTTATGTTTGCATCATGAATGTTGCTATAAAATTTATTTTTTCCATATCATTATTGCTTTGTATGCTGATGCCAGAGACATCAGTTAGTGCAATTATGGATAGCACACCTTCAGAAACTGCTGGCAGTACCAATAAGATTCAGTGCCTTGAAGAAGAAACTGAAACTGAAGTTAGTACAAGCCCAACCGAAAAAGTTTTTCAGAAAAAAAGTGGATCAGCTGGCGGTTCTGCCGTAGAACAAAAGCCATTCACTTCTCTAAATCCCGCTACTTTTGCAAGTAGTATTTCACCTAACACATGCGGCTGGGGTTTTATCTCAAAATACCCGCGCTATATTCAGTTTTGCTGTCTCAAGTTAGACTGCTAATTTATCCTTTCCTAAATACCGCTGCTCGATACCCTTTGTTTCCAACATTATCTAAGCAGCACCAACTCAAAGTTATACGTGTGATTTTTTAGTTCTTCAACTAAAATTCTTAATTCACTTTATTTAAACAGCATTCTACTAATGCATACAGATCAAAAAATATTTGATGAAGCAGTGGTGCTCCATCATCTTAGACATTATTTACCTGCACAAGCCCCTTTAAAAGACTTTGTCCATCACAACACCTTGCACGCCTTTGATAATTTTTCATTTTTTGAAGCCTTACAAAAAGCAAATTCCACTTTTGGCTACAAAACAGCACTTTCCTTAAAAGAATATCGAAAGCTATTCCAAGAAGGAGTTGTTAAAGAAGACGTGCTTAACGCTACCATCCTTAATTTTAAAGATGATAACAGCCTTGCATATTGGGAATCCTTAGTTTTAAATCAAGATCTATCAGATGATTCAATTCCTCAAATAGGACTATTAAAAGCCTTTTGGAAAAGTCATTTTAAGATCGATTTAGACATGTTGGTACATCCCAAATTATTCAAATTAATTGGGGCCTATCTGGATCAAGGAGTTTCTGAGAAACGATTTCCTTATCCTGAGGTCACATTTTTGGAAGCTGTTCGTGCGTTACAAAAAAACAGTCTGGTTTCGGTTTTTCAATCTAAAAAGGCTGTTGAATTACTTCATGATTCTAAAACGACCATAACAAGCCTATTAGAGTGTATCGTAGGGGATCCGACTTACTTTGAGCACTATCTATTTGACCAGCAATTTGCTCATCCTGGTTGGTCAGGTATGGTAGCTACGGTAGAAGAACAACCAGCCACCTTACTTGATCAGAGAAAAATAAGCCTCCAAGATTTTATTTTTCTGGAATTACTTTTAGAAATCGAGGCTTTAGACCAGAGTATTGGACTGGATAAATTGCCCTTGAGTGCCGCAGTAAATTTAGGAGCGCCTTTTGTATTATTTCCGTTTAAAGAAGTTGATCGGTATTGGAAAGTTATAGCCATCTGGCAAGAAGCCTTAGAGTGGAGTTATCACAGTCAAGTTTTACAGGGGTTGGTTCAATCTACAGCAAAAGAAAAAACAGCAACCCCTAGTTTTCAAGCCTTCTTCTGTATTGATGATAGAGAAGAATCGATACGAAGACACTTAGAGCAAGCAGCTCCAGACTGTGAAACCTTTGGTACACCTGGACATTTCGGAATGGTAGCGATGTACCAACCAGAATCGGGAAAATTTTACACACAAGTCTGTCCAGGTTCATTAACTCCTAAACACCTTATCAAAGAGAAAGGAAGGGCTGTTAAAAACGAAAAAGACATTCATTTCCATAAAGCATCCCACCGGCTATTTACAGGGTGGTTGTTGTCACAAACGATTGGCTTTTGGTCTGCGGTACGCTTGTTTTTTAATTTATTTAAACCCCAAGTATCTCCGGCACATTCCTCTGCTTTTGAGCATATGGAGAAGGCAGCGACGATTCTAGTTGAACATAAAGATAATGCCGAAGAAAATGGATATCAAGTAGGATATACCGTTGAAGAGATGGTTGAAATCGTGTACGGATTATTAAAGAGCACAGGGTTAACGACCAACTTTGCTCCATTGGTTTACTTGATAGGTCACGGGGGGAGTAGCACCAACAACCCGTATTATGCAGGTTACAATTGTGGTGCGTGTTCTGGTAGAGCAGGCTCGGTAAACAGTCGTGCTGTTGCTGAAATGGCCAACAGAGAAGATGTTAGAAAAGCACTAGAAATAAAACATATCTGCATTCCTAGCACCACCTATTTTTTGGGTGGCTTACACGATACGACTCGTGATGAGGTGACGTTTTATGATGAAGTTACGCTTTCGAAAAAGCTTACAGAAGCACATACTACACATAGAGCACAGTTTGATAAAGCCTTATCTCACAATGCTAAAGAACGATCAAGACAATTTTTATTGACCAATAGCAAACGAGACGCGATTAAAGTGCACAAGGATGTAAAGAACCGATCTACTGCCTTGTTTGAACCTCGACCAGAATTGAACCATTCTAATAACACCCTTTGTATTGTAGGGCGTAGATCTTTAACTAAAAGTGTCTTTTTAGATCAGCGTGCTTTTTTGAATTCCTATGATTATAAGCAAGATCTAAACAGCATACAATTAAAAAGTATTTTACAAGCAGCCACTCCTGTTTGTGGAGGGATTAACCTCGAGTATTACTTCTCTAGCGTAGATAATGAAAAATTAGGCGCTGGGTCTAAACTGCCACATAATGTGATTGGCCTTTTTGGAGTAGCCAACGGGATTAAAGGTGACTTACGTCCTGGTTTGCCTTCTCAAATGATAGATGTGCACGCCCCTTTACGGTTAATGATGATCATAGAGCATTATCCAGAAGTTGTCATGCAACTTATTCAAAACGATACTGAACTCTGGAACTGGTATAAAAATGAATGGGTAAAATTAGCGATCATACATCCCGAAACCAAAGCCATCTCTTATTTATCTCAAGGGGAATTAAAATCCTATGAACCTCCTACAAATAAGATGGAGACCCTTTCCGATTTAGAAACTGTTTTTGAAAATCATTCTACCAATTTACCGGTGTACCAGCTCAACGTATCATAACCATGGAAAACCTAATACCTCTATTTTTATTCATCCCATTTTTGGGATTAATAATCAGCCTTTTCTTCCCAGAAACTCAAGAAAAAGCGATCAGTACCACGATTCATATCGCCATGGGAACCTACGTGCTTTTTACTATTGCTTTTATTGCCACTTGGTTATGGAAAGGTGCTGACAACCTAAATATCAAAGAAATATCACTCTACCGTTCTGGAGATTATAATTTTTTTATCGATTTTTATTTTGATAAGATATCTGCTGTATATCTTTTATTTTCTGGCATTCTATCCTATTTAATTGCCATTTACAGCAGTGTGTATCTCCATAAAGAACCTGGATATAAACGCTTTTTCACCACCTTTTTATTATTCTTTATTTCCATTCAGATTATTGTCCTAGCCGGCAATTTTGAAACCCTATTTATAGGTTGGGAAATCTTAGGGGTGTCTTCTTTTTTGCTGATCGCTTATTACCGGTACCGCTATTTACCTGTGCGCAACGGATTGAAGGTTTTTTCCATCTACAGAATTGCAGATGTTGGTATTTTAATAACCATGTGGTTAAGTCATCATCTGTGGCACGAAAACATCACTTTTGAACAGTTAAACAACTCTCAGTTGGTGTCAGAACATCTGGTTTCTCACCCTTGGATAAGTATCATTATATCTCTAGCCATTCTTCTAGCAGCGAGTGTGAAATCTGCACAATTTCCATTTTCCTCTTGGTTGCCTAGAGCTATGGAAGGCCCTACCCCTTCTAGTGCTATTTTTTATGGTTCGATTGCCGCTCATATTGGTGTGTTCCTACTATTGCGTACCTCAGCTTTTTGGCAACAGCTAGTTGTCATTAGGCTTATAGTCATCGCAGTGGGAGTTATAACAGCTATCGTGGCGACCATTTCTTCCAGAGTGCAGTATTCTGCTAAGGCTCAAATAGCCTATTCATCAGTAGCTCAAATTGGAATTATTTTTGTAGAAGTAGCTCTTGGACTTGAGAATATTGCGTTGATTCATTTGGTGAGCAATGCCTTTTTAAGGAGTTACCAATTGTTAATTAGCCCGTCCATGGTGGCCTATTACATCAGGGAGCAATTTTATCAATTTGTACCTTATAAAGAAAAACCTAAAAGTGGATGGCTTAAAAAATACGAAGCTACCCTCTATCTCATAGGATTAAATGAATGGAAACTGGATCAATTACTTTATAAGGTGTTTTGGAATCCTGTAAAACGCATCGGGAATCCATTAACCCGTTTTGAACCAAAACCTGGCGTTCATATGGCACTCGCTATGCTTCCTATCCCCCTCTTTTTTCTGAGCTTCTTTATCCATTTGTCAGAAACATTACATCAACTGATACCTGTCGGTATTGCAGGGGTTGCTCTTTTTCTAGTGATTCGCACCTTTTCAGAACGCAATAATCCTTTGCTGGCTTGGGTCATGTTGTCCTTCAGTCACTTATGGGTATTACTAGCCATAACCTTCAACGATAGGTTCTACATTTGGGATGCTACCCTCTATCTATCTGGGGTTATCGTTTCTGGAATTGCAGGATATATCATACTCTACACCCTTTCTAAAAAGGAAACATTTGATCTAAATAATTTTTATGGATTAGCCTTAAGGCAAAAAAATACAGCCTTCTGGTATCTCATGTGCTCCTTAGGCTTGATGGGATTTCCGGTTACGACTACCTTTTTAGGAGAAGACTTGTTATTCACACATATTGAAGAAAACCAATTCCTTTTGGCAGCCTTGATTTCTTTCACTTTTATTCTCACCGGCATCAGTTTAATGCGCCTGTATGCTCGTGTGTTTTTGGGACCTACAAAAGGTTCAGAAACTCCAATGGCCAGAAGATCCTCCTAGATTTCTACTAAAACCTCTAAACCCTTTAATTCAAAAATAAATGAAAACAAAAATTAAAAAATATCTCCCTGCTGACGGACTTGCGGGATTAAAAGAAAATTTTAAGGCAGATGCCATTTCAGGATTTATTGTCTTCCTGCTGGCCTTACCATTGAGCTTAGGAATTGCTAAAGCCTCAGACTTCCCTCCTATTATGGGACTTATATCAGCAATTATTGGTGGATTATTTGTGAGTTTCTTTATGGGATCTCGTTTATCTATAAAAGGTCCAGCCGCTGGCCTTATTGTTATTGTTGCAGGAGCGGTTGCAGATTTTGGTAATGGAGATCCCATATTGGGTTGGAAACTAGCCCTAGGGGCAATGGTTGTTGCAGGATTGGTTCAAATAGTATTAGGTCTCTTAAAGTTGGGGAAGCTCGCTGATTTCTTTCCGCTTTCTGCCATACACGGTATGCTTGCTGCAATTGGAATTATTATTATCGTAAAGCAATTGCCTGTCCTGTTAAATGACAACCCCATACTCTCTAAAGGAATGGGACCTCTTGAACTTCTGTGGAATATTCCAAACTTCATTAAAAACCTAGATCCAAAAGCATCAATTATAGGAGTCATAAGCTTACTAATTATGCTGCTGTGGCCACTGATTAAACATAAAACACTAAAGATGGTCCCTGCGGCATTATTAGTACTCATTTTTGCGATTCCTGCAGAACTCTATATGGACTTTGCAAATACAGAACCTTCCTATGCTTTATTGGAGGTGGGAAGTCTTATTGACAACTTGAATATCAATGCCAGTTTTGACGGGATATCCCAAACAGGAACCTTTATAAAGTATGTTGTCATGTTTGCACTGGTGGGAACTTTAGAATCCTTACTCACTGTAAAAGCAGTAGATATGCTGGACCCTTATAAGCGTAAGTCCAATATGAACAAAGACCTCATCGCTACTGGTATAGGAAACACTATTGCCGCTTTTCTTGGTGGTTTCCCAATGATTTCTGAAGTAGCACGTAGCTCAGCAAACGTTGCAAATGGAGCTAAAACAAGATGGGCAAACTTCTTTCACGGTTTTTTTATTTTAGTATTCCTTTTACTAGCAGCTCCAATTTTAGAAATGATTCCTAATTCTGCATTAGCAGCAATGTTGGTTGCCGTAGGAATTAAATTAACCCATCCTAGAGAGTTCAAGCATATTTTTAAAATAGGAAAAGAGCAATTGGCCATTTTCGTAGTCACTATAGTCGTGACCCTAGGCGAAGATTTATTGATAGGAATTTTAGCGGGAATGCTGTTAAAAATAATCATCCATATGTTTAACGGAACTCCTATTTCCTCTTTCTTTAAGGCGCCTACACTAGTCTCTAGATTAGGAGATAAATACTTAGTTGAAATAGATAAAGCAGCTGTTTTCACAAACTATCTAGGCATCAAAAGGGATCTCGAAGATATTCCACAAGGGCTAGAAATCACCATTGATTTACATAAAACCAACCTTGTAGACCATTCTGTCATGGAAAACCTAGAACATTTTAAAAACGAATATGAATCCAATGGTGGCACTGTCCTGCTTAAAGGACTAGAACATCACAAAGCGATGTCTGACCATCCCTTTGCTGCTAGAAAAAAACAAAATACTATTTAGTGTCTGGTCAGAAATACAGCAAAATCAAAAAGTTTCTTTTTGAGACCAGTCACTGTATAAATAAATCTTAAAAGCTGTGTCCCATAACCTCAACACAGCTTTTTTTAAAAATTTTATATGAAGAATTGCATCAAAATAATATTGCTTTTATGTGCCGTATATATGTCAAATGCACAAGAGCAAAACCGGAGTCATTCCAGTTCTTGGAATAGCTTTATACCCACAGTGAGAATTGACAACTCCTTTTATGTCACTTCAGAATTTCATTTTAGACGGACTCATTTTTTACAAGATTGGGAACAATTTATCGCGAGACCTGCTATCCACTTTAAGAAAAATGAAACCTATGATTTTGCCTTAGGGTATAGCTATATTAGAAATTATGCATTTTCAGATTTCACGATTCCAATAGACGCAAATGAGCACAACTTGTGGCAACAGGTTCAGCTAGAGCACGCACAAGAGAAAATTAAATTCAAGCACCGGTTTAGGTTAGAAGAACGTTTTATCGATAAAATAATAACCACTTTTAGAGGGAATTATGACAGTGACGGAAACACCTATAACACTAGATTTAGATATCGATTTACCTTAACCAGACCCCTTTTAAAAATTGATGATAACAAAAGTATTTCCGTAGAACTATTTGATGAGTTATTTATCAGTCTTGAAGAGGGCATTAGACCAAAATCATTCAACCAGAACTGGTTTTACGCTGGCTTGAGATATCCTATAACCTCAAGAATAGGGCTTGGTATAGGATATCATAACATAGGTTTGAATGGTGGTAACCCTACTTTCATTACCAATCATATTTTACAGACAACTCTTACCTATATGATGAATTAATAATTACTTATGATTATTAATTCATCATATAGCCCTTTAATTACTGTTTTGTTTCTTTCTGTTATTCATGTTGATGACAAGTCTCATGATACTGAAAATCCAAAGTGGGGATGGGTACAAGGATGATATCTTTGAATTCGTTGATGTAAAATTCTATAGAGTTAGGGAAACATATGCAGAAAGAATTAATAGTATATTCACAGAAATAAAAGAAGCTTAGGGTTTCTTTTTGTTGTATTTCTTTCATGAATAAAAAACAGAAAAAAAATAAGGAGTGACGATGTCTCTAAAAATAATATTGCTCAAATAATTGAATCCAGTCTTCTTTCTATCGCATCATCTTTCCCTATAGCATCTTCCGTGGCAACAGGTTCAGCTAGAGCATGCACAAGAGAAAATTAAATTCAAGCACCAGTTTAGGTTAGAAGAACGTTTTATCGATAAAATAATAACCACTTCTAGAGGGAATTATGACAGTGATGGAAACACCTATAACACTATATTTAGATATCGATTTACCTTAATCAGACCCCTTCTAAAAATTGATGATAACAAAAGTATTTCCGTAGAACTATTTGATGAGTTATTTATCAGTCTTGAAGAGGGCATTTTCTATCAATAAGGGTTTTTCAAATTCACATTGGATATAGAGTCTAATTCAAATTCAACATTATATATACCATTCTTAGCAAAAGATTCCCACTTTTCAATCATCTTCCTTTGATTATAAATTAGATGTGACAAATTAATTTTAACTTTATTAGAAGAATCAATTAAAATATATCCTTTTATATTTTTCTTTTTCCAAGGATAATACAACTTACCTCTTTTTTTTGTCCAAATTAAGCTATCAGCATCAATCTTACCATCAAGTTTTTTAAAATAAAGCCAAAGGTGTTCATTAAATTCAAATTTAGAGAAGTCCATTGCATGAAGATTCCCTCTACCTTTATTCAAAGTTTTTAAATTCAATTCATAAAAATTGGAATTTGTCTTTCTTATTGTTACGTATTGGTAGGTTTCTTCTTTGTAATAGCAACCAAAAGTAATAATGATAAACAATAGTGATATTAAAAACCATCTTTTCGCCATGACTTTCCGTTTATTACATTTTGATAAAATTCCTTAATTGTTGCTCCTGTCTTAGTTATATCATTTCTTGTAGCTTGAGATTCCTTTAAAAAATGAAATATTGCACCAAGAAAATTGCTTACACCCTTTGTCCCATACCAAGTTTGATATCCTCGATGAGAAGGAGAGGAAGCATCCATTAAAGTATGCATAGCGAACCCTAGTGCTCTTAGACCTTTTTCTCCCCCTTTTTCATTATATATAGCAACTTGTTTGTCAATAAAATTAACTGCTTCAATATAGGCTTCTTGAGGAGTTTGCCCTGGAGCAGTCATTGCGTGCCTGTGAGAGTTATCTAAAGATTGAAATTCTTTACCATCAGCATCAAAACTAGCTTTGTACAATATATTTAATTCTTTGTGATTTAAAACCCCTGCAAATGCCTCATTTATAATATCGTTATGAGTCCATGGTGGCCAATCTCCACTATCTAGGCTCGTGTCCATATTTTCAAGATCCTCGCCAATTTGTTTAAAGGCAAATTTCCAATTTGAACTTTGGCTTTCGCTAGAAGATGTTGAATCAAAAGTGCTCGTATGACCTGCACTAGAACTGGAGTCTGTTGCAGTATCCGCCCAAAAACCATCCGTAAGCATTTGCTTACTTAACATACCATCTGGATCAATCCAAAACATCGGATTGCTAAACCCATAATTATAAGGTGAGTGCCTTCTCATCATTTCAGCCAAGGGATCCAGGTTCATCCAACGTCCTAAAGCTGCATCGTAATTTCTTGCTCCAAAATCTAACCATTCTAAACCGAGTTCTGTATTCTCTTCTTTACCGTTGTAGCTTCATTGCTGAAAATGATTGCAATATAAACAAATCACTGTGTTCTTTAAAATAGCTGATGTGTGAAGTAGTTAAAAACTACTATTATGCTTTATACTTCTTTCGTAATTGTACAGCTTCGAAGTCACAGACTTCGCAGAGCGGGGTAATTAATTGTTATTTAAATTTTCATATATCATCATTAAGATTGGAATTCTATGTAAAAGTTGATCAAACTCCACGTTTTATCCCACCTCCATTACATCAACTTTTAAAACATTTTCAGAGTAAGCAAACGTTTTAAAAAGTTGAAGATTTCCAAGCCTATACCTTTGGACTTGGCAATGATCTTCATCAATCTTCAGCTTTTTAAAATGATAGCCATTGGGACATAGTGCGAGGGCAATAGCGCGGTTTTGGATATTTGTTTTTAGTTCAGGTTTTGAGGTGTAGTTCGGATGTAAGTGTGGGAAGAGCGGAACAAAACAAAAGGCAGAGGGTTTTTGCTTTTCGTAAAAAACTGGGTTTTGTTTTATGTGGATTATTTCTTTTCTGGATTCTGCCAAGTATTGAACACAGAATACACAATGACTTTTCCTTTTGTGATTTCGTAAATGAGTAAGAATGGAAAACACTTTATAAAAGCTTCTCGATATGGTTTTCGTTTTTGAGGAAAGTGTTTTGGATTCACTGTAATTCTATCAAAATAGGTGTCTAAATGTTCTAAAAATTCTTCACCTAATCCGGTGCATTTTCTTCGTAATAAGGATAAGCTTCAATGATTTCTGGATTAGCTCCGTCTTTGACTTCTAAAATATATGCCATTATCTAACTAACGTTTCTTGCATTTTGTTTGACCTGTTCCCAAGTAAAAGATTTGCTTTCGCCTTTTAGATGTGCTTCTCTGCGCTTATCAATCATTTGATATTGTTCGTCATTTTGGTAACTTTCAGCTAAAGCTTTTGTCATTTTCAAAAGTCTTATATCTGCTGTATTTATGTACTCTTTGACTGTATTTCTTAAATCGATAGTTGCCATAATATTTACTTTTTCTTATTGTAAAGATGTAATTTATGTTCAATAGATTTTTATTCTAACTGATAGGATGGAAGTTGTTTACGATTTCGTGCAGATTTTCTAAATCGTCCTGTAAATATCTTTCTGTCGAACTTATGTAAAGATGTCCAGCTAAATATTGAACCTTTATTAAATTATATTGTCCTAACCAAATTGTAATCACTGAAGCTCTAATCTGTTTGATACTTGCCACTTTTTGATTGTATTTTTTTAGCTTTTTATTGAGTTCATAAACGATTGCGGTAAAACACGCGTTCGTCGGAAAAAGTTGTTCGCTATGGTTTTAACGTTTATTTTGGATTATACTGCCTCCAATCCATTTCAATAACATTTAAACTTAGGCTTTCATCTAATTCCTTTCCGTTGAGAATGCCGTCACCATCAAAATCTGTAACAGCTTTGGCTCTTGCTTTAAAACTGGAATTGGTCGCTTCCAAAAGTTGGTATTCATAATTAGCATTACCATTTTCTTTAACCGTTTGGGGCGACTAAAGTCCAACTCGGTCATATCTTCTGTATATCTGGAATGCATATACCTGTCTGTAGGTGGTTTGCGAATTGTAGATATACTTAAGCTGGGTTTGCGCTTCTATACTTTTGGCTTTGCTAATCAGCGGCATTAAGTTGGGTAAAGCAATAAGCAACAGAATACTTATAATCGCTAAAACAATAAGAATTTCTGAAGGTTATAGCCAGGAAGTTTTTTACGGAATGGTTTCATACTATTTTTATAAATATACTGATATATTAACACAAATAATAAAAATGAGATACTAGATGATCAAATTTTAATGATACTAAATTCTGATGATAGATTTATTCTTAACAAAATATTGAGAAGGTTCCTTACCTTAAACATTATTATAAAATTATAAATTTTAATCTCTAATTCTAGTAAATAATCTTGAATGTTGACACTCTCGACGTGAAAAGACACTTACAGGAGTTATAACAAATTAATATTAGGACTCACGAATGCTTACACTTGAGGAAGTAATAACGAGTATATTCAAAATTTATAATTCATTATTAATAAATTCCTAATTTGAAATAATATTCTTTATTATTCTTAGTGATTTTTAACGTATCAGAATTAGAATTTTTCTTTATGTAATCGCCTACTTCTAAAACCTTGCTTAAGTAAACGTCATCATACAAAAAATTGTCAGAAGTTATAAATAATATCTTTT
>NZ_PJBS01000306.1 GCF_002836055.1 Psychroflexus sp. MES1-P1E | reverse complement strand
CTCTATTCTCCTTATGCGTTATGATTTTTGGGTATTTGTGAATCTCCTGTGTCGATCCAGCAAAAGCATTTTGCGGACCCTAATCTTCCTTTACTTTTTCTTCTCAAATGATTATTTAAAACCGTAATGACATTCTTTAGGGTTCACGAACCCCTATTTTATCAAATAGAAGTGGTGCGAGTAAACACGATTTTCACGAAGCGATACGAGGAGTGAAGTGGGAAGGTGTATGGCTTGAATTTAAATGGATTCATATATAAAACATTTACGATTTTCCTTCAAAACAATTCCTGAAAAATTTACTATATTGTTGATTTTAAAATATTGATACATATAATTGAACTTAAAATGCAATAAATCAACCTAGGGCTATAACAGGTAATAATAGTATGATTCAAAAAAATTATAAGCTAGCGTTATATTTTATAAATAAATAATAATTTTATGATTTCTAAAGAAAAGTCAGTTTTATTACGCGGTAAATTGTTTCGTCATCTTGATGGCATTGTTATGACTCCAACGGCCTCTTCTTTAAAAAAACACGGTATCATAGAGTATCTATTATTGCATAAAAAGGAAGACCTTACAACATTAGCTGCAAAATTCAATGCAAATGAAGGGTATTTAAACGTTGCTTTAAGAGGTTTGTGTTCACAAGGCTGGTTAAATCAACATGTGGATAATCAGAAAAATAACATCACTTTTGAAATAAATGATACATCAGAAATTGCTTTTAATCACTTTTTCCTCTACGAAGAAGCTTTAGATCTTTTGCATCTGTCTGAAAATTATCATCCTATAAAATTTATGGTGGCTCCTTTTCTGAAGCTGGAAAGTATTTATAAAAAACATAAAAAAAACTTTGGACTTGAGTTGTCAGAGAACAAATTAAAGCGAACGATACAAGAACAGATTCTTACACACATCGAAGGAATTATCGTGGGGCCGACCATTGTTAATTTAGGAATTAGCGGAATGTTTCACAAGTATTTTATGGAAACTAGGTTTAAACCTGAAGAATTTCACCAAAATCACATCCACTTTGAACGATTGCTCGATATTTTAGCTGATTTTGGTTGGTTTAATATTATCAATGACTCTTATGAATTTACTGAATATGGATTGTTTTTTGCGAAAAGAGCAAGTGCTTACGGCGTGACCGTTTCTTATATTCCAACACTCAGAAAATTGGACGACCTTATCTTTGGAGACCCATTAGTGCTTAAAAAATCTGTCAATGAAAAAGAAGAAAAACACGTTGATAGAGAAATGAATGTTTGGGGAAGCGGCGGTGCACATGCCGCCTACTTTAAAGTGGTTGATGAAATTATTATTGATCTTTTCAATAAACCAATTCAAGAACAACCTAAAGGAATTTTAGATTTAGGATGTGGAAATGGCGCCTTTCTAAAGCATTTATTTACAGTTATCGAAAATCAAACCTATCGAGGTACAGTCTTAGAAGAACACCCCTTAAAAATAATTGGCGTAGATTATAATGAAGCTGCCCTAAAAGCATCTAGAGCAAATTTAATTCAGGCAGACATATGGGCAAAGATTATTTGGGGAGATATTGGAGACCCTGATCTTTTGGCTCAAGATTTACAGGAAAAATATGATATTGATTTAAAAAATTTACTGAACGTACGTACTTTTTTAGATCATAATAGAATTTGGAAAACCCCTGCCGAAAACAAAAACTTAAGAGTGAGTTCTTCTTCCGGTGCATATACTTTTGAAGGCAAAAGATTAGACAATAATTTAGTTTCAGAATCTTTAAAACAACATATTAAAAAATGGACTCCGTATGTTCAAAAATTTGGCTTATTGCTGATTGAGCTGCACACGGTAAACCCCGAGCTTATTGCAAAAAATATTGGCAAAACAGCGGCGACAGCTTATGATTTAACACATGGATATTCAGACCAGTATATCCTTGAAGTTGATGAGTTTGAAAAAGTGATTCGAGAAGCTGGGTTAAGCTCAGAAGAATACGGAATTAGAAAATTTCCAAACTCAGATTTGGCCACTGTTTCAATAGGTTTATTTAAATCTAATCCATAGCCACACAACTTGTGAATACCTAAATTTTGGTTACATCCACAGTAACAGTATGATGCCGAATTAAAAATATACGGTACTAGTTTGAGTGGCGACTTTTCCGTATTTATACTGCAGGATTACTTGAGCCATACTCATGCGTTGTAATTTTCGGGTATTCATGAATCTGGGAACTCGATTTAGTAAAAGTGAAAGTTGTTAGTATACCAAATCATATTTATAATGTTGTATAAATAAATTGAATTATTTTTTGATTGATTGAAAAAAAAATAACTAGCATAGCCTTAGCTACGGTAATTATTTTGATGAAAAGCAAGCGAAAAAGAAATGATTTATTGCGACATTATAGGTTTAAATTGGTATTATATGTCGTTAGAGCAAATTAGATTAGAAAACACAACAGATATTAAGCTTTTTAAAACAGGAAACTTATCATCAAAAAAATTGCGCCAATGTTGTTCATCATTTTTGTTGAAAATGCTTTTAAACATTTAGGGAATACAAAAGATAAAAAAAATAGTGTTTGTGTATCCATAAAAGAAATAAATGACAAACTTATATTTATATGTAAAAACTCCATTGATCCTATAGTTCTTACTAAAAAAGAGATAGAAAAAGGTAAAATGGTATTGGCTTACAAAATGTAAAAAAACGATTGTCATTAATATACCCAGAAAAACATTCCTTAAATTTTAAGGACACTCCTGAAACTTTTAGTGTAGAACTATCACTTAATTTATAATATGAAACTATTACAATGTGTCATAGCGGATGATGAGCTTATAGCTCGTCAAATAATAGAAACTTACATGGAATCAATTCCTAATTTAGAATTGATAGCTTCTTGTAAAAACGCATTTGAAGTGATGGAAGTTCTTCGACAAAAAAAAGTGGATATCCTATTCTTAGATATCAATATGCCAAAGCTTTCGGGTTTAAGTTTATTAAAAACGATGCAGCAAAAACCAAATGTAATTATTACAACAGCTTATCCAGAATATGCAGTGGAAGGTTTTGAATTATCGGTTATAGATTACTTATTAAAACCATTTTCTTTAGAGCGGTTTTTACAAGCTGTTTTAAAAGTGCAGCAAAAATCAACTGAGCAAGCCAAAACAATATTTGTAGATCGAACGGAAGCCGCAACGTCTATTTTTTAAAAAGCGACAAGAAGAGTATTAAAAAAAATTAACTTTGACGATATTTTTCATATTGAAGCATATGGAAATTATATTAAAATAGGTACTGATAAAATGATTTTAACTCCGAAAACACTATCTGATTTCGCAGAAAAATTGCCTTCGAACTTCCTTCAAATTCACAAATCATTTATCATCAATTTTGATAAAATAAAATTGATTGATGGTAATCTAATCACACTAAATAAAGATTTAAAAGTACCTATAGGTAAATCATTTAGAAAGAGTGTTTTAGCACGTATTTAAAAGTAAAAACATATTGTTAGAGCATTTATACAAATGGTAAATACGGGTGTCTTTAAATACATATCTCAAGTGAAGTAAAGATACTTTAGATACTATGGCAGATAACCTTTAAACCCTATCTACAAACAATTTGTAAAATAGAATCTCAGAAAAGATAAATTGGAGTTTTTATTAGAGTAAGGGTATAGAAATCTAAACGGATGATTCTATGGATGATTGGATTTGGATCCTACATTTTATAATAACCTTGTTTCAAATCGTATTAAGCCAATAATGTTCATTGGATATTCCCTCAACGCTAAATAGCCAAGAATATAGCCCAACGAGCCGTAATTGTTTCCAAAGTTAAATGCAACCTTTATTTTTATTGTTTTGCCAGCGCTCTAGCCTGCTCAAAGCAAAATTTTCCGTGTTAAGATGAAATTTAAATTTTGGGTGAAAAATAGAGAAAGTTGCAAGTTGAAGTTTACAAGTTGCAAGTGAAAAAGTTGATTTGTTGAATCGTATAATCGTATTTTAGATGAACATTTCACTATTACTACCAACCTGCCTATCTAACAATTCAGCAATCGAACAACATGACCTCAGCAGCTTCAGCGAAGGGGGGTCTAATTATCTAGTTATCCAAGAATCTAGCACACTAAAGAACTAAACCTCGTATCTGGCAACACCTTTTTTTGCGCCAAATATTATTTAATATCAATTAAAATAAAAAAATTAATTAATCTGACTTCAGATCAATTAACTTGTTCTTTAAAACTGGAAATAAAGTAAACATCTTTCTATATTTATCAGATTTAATATTAAATTTATTACAATAACATAACTTTCAGAATTGTAAAAACTAACCAATCAATGAAAAAGTACTTCTTAATAGTGTCACTAATGGTTACCATCGTGGCCTTTTCACAAACTAAAAAAAACTATAATATTGGTCTTCTTCTCGATACGAAAACAGAAGAATCTACGGAGCTTCTTTCAAGGTTGAGAAACGAAATAAAGGCTGTTGTTGGAGAAGATGCAACAATTAGTTTTTCTGAAGCTAACGTGTTAATTAATAATTTCAATTTAGAAAAAGCAGCGACAAATTATAATATGCTATTAAATAGTAATGCGGATATTATACTTTCTTTTGGCCTTACTAATAACGTAGTTATTTCTAAAATAAAGACGTTCCAAAAACCTACTATTTTATTTGGTGAAATTAATAAAGATTTTGACTTTATAGATGGAGATAAAGAGACTTCAGTAATTTCAAATTTTACATATATAATTCTGCCACAATCTTATAAGAGAGATTTAAGTACTTTACAAGAACTATCAAGTTTCACTACAGTAGGTATTGCCGTGGAGGAAGGCTTAGTAAATGTCTTACCTTTTAAAGACTTGTTTAATAAAGTATCTCAAGAATTAGGTGTTGAATTTAAAATGATTCCTTACACAACTAGTGACGATATATCAAATGCCATTAATAACGATATTGATGCCTTTTATTTAGCGAGTGGTTTTTTTCTGAATGACAATGATATTTCTAAAATAGCAGCTAAGCTCATCGAAAAAAAAATACCATCGTTTACGAACACTACAATTGGTGATGTGAAAAATGGTATGATGGCGACAAACAATTCCGGAGATAATCTAGAGCAGTTTTTTAGGCGCATAGCACTTATTATAGAATCGTACGTAAACGGACAAAATCTTTCAGAGTCACAAGTATTTCTTGAGTTTGACGATAAACTTACCTTAAATAAAAATACAGCTGAAAAAGTTGGTCTGTCTATAAAGTTTAGTTTGGTGGCTAACACCAATTTTGTTGGGGATTTTGCAAATGTGGTTTCAGAAAAAAAGTACAACCTTTTAGATGTTATGAAAACTGTAGTTGGTGAGAACTTAAGTTTACAGGCAAGTCAGAAAGAAATTGAACTAAGTGAACAGGACGTAAGAACATCGAAAAGTAATTATTACCCGAGCGTTACAGCAAATGCGAGTGGCACTTATGTGGACCCAAATATTGCAGAAGTATCGCTAGGACAAGCTCCAGAGTTTTCAACCATTGGAGGTATTGCTTTAAACCAAACTTTATTTTCTGAAGCAGTAAATGCAAATATTACCATTCAGAAAGAATTATTAAAAGCACAAGAAGAATTATACAATTCTGATCAATTAGATGCCATATTTGAAGTGTCAAACGTCTATTTCAATGCGTTAATTTTAAAAGCAAATCTGCAAATTCAGAATCAGAATTTAAATCTTACAAAGAAGAATTTACAAATTGCAAAACAAAATTATGAAGCTGGGCAATCTGGGAAAGCAGATGTTTTGCGATTTAGAAGTGAGGCAGCTCAAAATATGCAAAGCCTAGTTGAGGCTTCTAACCAACTAGCACAGACCTTTTTTGTATTGAATCAATTACTGAATAACCCAATAGATTATAAAATTGACATTGACGAAGCTGAATTAGGCGAAGGCATCTTAAAAAATTATAACTATCAGCAATTACGCGATCTGATAGACGATCCAAAATCACGTAAGCCTTTCATTGACTATTTGGTGAAGATTGCGAAAGAAAATGCGCCAGAAATAAAATCGTTAGATTATAGTTTAAACGCCAATAAGCGCAGCATAAAATTAAATGGTCCAGGTAGATTTTTACCAACATTAGCTTTACAGGCACAATATAATAATGAGTTTAGTAGAAGTGGTGAGGGGTCCCAACATGTTGTAGAGGGAGTTCCTACTGGTCAATACTTTGTTGCTGCAAGTCTTTCCATCCCAATTTTTAATAGAACACAAACCAACATTAATAAGCAAATAGCGACCATACAGCAGGACCAACTCATTATCAATAAAGACAACGTAGCCTTAAGTATAGAGGCAAATGTTAATACTGCGGTTTTAGACTTAATTAATCAGATTGCCAATATTGAAATTTCAGAAATATCTGAGACCGCGGCCAAAGAGAGTTTGGAACTTACACAAGTTTCCTACTCCAATGGTGCCGTTAATATTGTTCAGCTACTTGATGCGCAAAATAATTATTTGTTCGCGCAGCAGGCTAATATAACCGCGGTATATAACTATCTATTGAGTTCAATTCAATTAGAACGTTTTATAAGTTATTATTTTTTAATGCACACACCAGAAGAGAATCAAGCTTTTATGCAGGCATTTAACGAGTATTTCCAAAATAGAGATTAACACATAAAAATTTCAAAATGAAAAATAAAATAGGAGCATTCGGATTACTTTTAGTCACTGTTTTTTTTATGTCTTGTAGTGAAAAAAAGGAAGAGGAGAAGCCACCCGTGCGCCCAGTTTCTTATCAGGAAGTCGGCTTTTTGGGAGGAGAGTCTACGCGCACCTTTAGTGGAACAGCAAATACAGCGAAGGTTATAGATTTAAGCTTCAGAAATAATGGTATTATTACCGAGTTTAATTTGAAAATCGGTCAGACTGTAAAAAACGGACAACTGTTGGCAAAACTAGACAATGTACAATCCCGTCTTAATTACGAAAACTCGTTGTCCTCCTTAAACAGTGCTAAATCACAAATGAATACGGCAAAACTAAGTCTAGATCGTGTACGCTCACTTTACGAAAAAGGAAGTACATCTTTAAGTGATTATGAAGCAGGGAAGAATCAGTTTAGAACTGCCGTTGATACTTACGAATCTGCAAAGCGTACTGTAGCTATTCAACAAGAACAAGTGAAATACGGTTTTATATATGCCCCAGAGAATGGAGTTATAGCAGCTGTTAATGCTGAAATTGAGGAAAACGTTGCGGCAGGTCAAAATATAGCTGTTTTAAATGCTGGTGTTGACATGAAAATCGAATTGGGTATCCCAGAAAAGGTGATCAATCAAGTGGAGAAGGATATGAAGGTAGCTATAAAGATGTCTTCACTTGAAGGTAAAACGTTTAGTGGTCAAATAACAGAAGTTTCCCCATCTATCGACCAAAATACTTCAACATATCCAGTGAGCGTAAAAATCATTAATCCGTCCAAGGATATTAGACCCGGAATGGCGGCTAACGTAACTTTTGAATTTGGTAGCACGCCATCAGCAAATAAAACATTGGTCATTCCTGCAAAATCTGTAGGTGAAGATGCCACGGGAAATTTTGTGTTTTTAATTGAAGAGTCGACTGGTAAATCGATTGTTAAGAAACAGCTTATAACGGTTGGTAATTTAACATCTGAAGGTTTTGCTGTGAAACAAGGCTTATCGGCTGGTCAAAAAATTGCTGTTGCAGGATTACAGACGCTTCTTGATGGGCAAGAGGTGAAGATGCAGTGAAAGAGGGCCTGAGATGGGAGACGGTAGACGGGAGAGGGAAGAGGGAAGACTTGAGATGGGAGGCGGAAGACGGAAGACAGGAGTAAAAAGGGAAACAACAGATACAAGACAGAAGTAAAAGAAACAATTTTGACAAGACAACTAACCATATTTAAAACCATACAAAACTTCAGTTTTGGAGCTTCGGACTCCAAACTTCGGTCTCAGGATCTAAAACTTAAAAGCCCATGAATCTTACAAAATTCTCTATAGAAAAAAACAGAATCACTTATATGGCTCTGGCGACTGTTATGATATTAGGTGTTTTTCTTTACCAATCATTGCCAAGAGACAGTATGCCACCCATTACTATTAGGGTTGCGACCATAGTATCTCAATTTCCAGGAGCAGGACCAGAGCGTGTGGAGGAATTGGTAACCGATAAAATAGAGAAAGTAGTTCAAGAAATACCGGAACTAAAGGAAGTGACGAGTACCTCTAGAACAGGTATATCAATAATTAAGGTGACGCTTAAGGATAAGGTAAACCCTGATAAACTGCAAAGTGTATGGGATAGATTACGTCGAAAGTTGGATATTATACCAGGCCTACCGGCCAATGTAAAACCAAACTTAGACGATGATGGGATAGGTGATGTATTTGGTATTGTTTTAGGCGTTACAAGCGATGGTTTTTCGTATGCCGAAATGAAAGAATATGTAGATGATATTAAAGATGATTTAATAAAATTAGACAATGCTGCTAAGGTTGAAGTTGGAGGAGAACAAGATGAGCGCGTCTTTGTAGAGTTTGATGGTTCTAGGCTTAAGGAGTATGGGCTATCTGCTCAAAAATTAAGTGGGATTATTTCGGCACAAAATATATTAAGTTCTGGTGGGCAAATTAATGTTGAGGACGAGCGCATTATACTAGAACCTACAGGAAATTTTGATTCGCTAGAAGATATAAGCAACATGCTTATTCCAGTTGGAGATGGGAGTCAATTGGTCTATTTAAAGGACATAACTACCGTTGAAAAAGGATACATTTCTCCAGCAACCAATAAAGTAAGTGTTAACGGTATGGATGCCATAAGTTTGCATATATCGCTAAAGGATGATGCAAATATTATTGCTTTAGGTGAAGAAGTAAAGCTTATAAAACGGAAATGGGAAGCCATATTGCCAGTAGGTTTAGAACTTCATACTTTATCATCCATGGATACCTATATAGATGAGAAGGTAGGTGCTTTTATGGTGAATCTTATGCAGGCTGTCGTCATAGTATTAGTAGTTATGCTTTTCTTTTTAGGTATGCGAACCGGATTAATTATAACGAGTTTAATTCCTATAGTTATCGTAACCACATTTATGGTGATGGGGCTTATGAATATTGGTATTAATCAAGTGTCCTTGGCTGCATTAATTATGGCTTTAGGAATGATGGTTGATAATGGAATTGTGGTTGCTGAAACCATCGTCGTAAAATTAGAAGAAGGGATTGATAGGAAAGAAGCTGCAATACAAGCTTGCTCAGAGTTATTTACACCACTGCTAATTTCTACCTTGACCACAGCAGTTGCATTTTTATCTTTTTATTTGGCAGAATCTGCAATGGGAGACATTGTTGGTCCTATTTTTCTAGTGATATCTATCGCACTAGTATCCTCATGGTTGATCTCCTTGACCATAATTACGCTGCTATCTTATATATTTATGAGGGCTAAAGCAAAAGATGCTAAACTAAGTGCTATAGACAAGGCCATTGAATGGTTGAAAGGGTATTACAAAGATTTTATCTTGATTGCATTGAAGCACAAGCTCAAAACAATGCTGCTTATCGTCATGGTGTTTGTAGTGGCTATTTTTGGTTTCACAAAAATTGATTTTGTATTTTTTCCAGATAGTGATCGAAATATGATTACAGTGGATATTAATTTGCCTTTGGGAACAAGAATTGAACGAACCACAGAAGTCGTTGGTGAAATTGAAGATTTTATAGCTGAAACCTTAAAAGTGTCTGAAACTCAAATAATGGGTATTAAAGATTGGTCCTCCTATATTGGTGAAGGACCTGAGTCATATGATCAAGGTTATACACCAGATGAAGCTAACTCTAGTTATGCCCATATTTTGGTGAATACCTCAAGTTTTACGGCGAATCAAGACATGATTAACAAGCTAGATGCGTTTTGCTTTGATAGTTTTCCAAATGCCGATATAAAAATTGGAGCGCTGGTATCTGGCGGGGGAGGTACTCCAATTGAAGTGAAAGTTACTGGTCATGACCCAGACGAGCTTTCCGAAATTGCAGAACAAGTTAAATTAAAATTAACTGCGATTTCAAGTACAAAGAATGTGAAAGATGATTGGGGTCCTAAAACCAAAAAGTTTATTATCGATATCGATCAAAATAGAGCGCAAACGGCAGGTGTTTCTAGTCAGGATATAGCGACCTCCTTGCAAACAGTCTTAGATGGATTTACAACTGGTGAATATAGAGAAGATGATAAATCGATCCCCATAGTTATGCGAAGTGATAAAAGCCAACAGCAGACCTTAGAATCTATCGAAACATTGAATGTATTCTCGCAAAGTTCTGGCAAAAATGTGCCTTTATTGCAAGTAGCTTCCATTAAACCGGTTTGGCAATATGCAAAGATATTACGGATGGATATCAATCGTACTATAACTATTTCGAGTGAGTTACGAGAAGGAGGGAATGCTTCTGCCATAACTGCTGAAATTACTCCGTGGTTAAAAGAGCAGTCCAAAAATTGGAGCGAAGGTTATAGGTATGAATTTGGTGGAGATGCAGAAAATACTGCTGAAAATATGGGAGCAGTGATTAAATATCTACCTCTTTGTGGTTTTATCATCATGTTACTATTAATTATACAATTTAACTCTTTCCGTAAAATGATTATGGTGTATTGTACCATTCCCTTAGCGATTATTGGGGTTGTTATTGGTTTATTTGTTTTTCAGGAACCCTTCGGTTTTATGCCTTTTCTAGGCGTTATAGCCCTAGCGGGAATCATTATAAATAATGCGATTGTATTAATTGACAGAATGGAAATTGAACAAAACGTTTTGAAGAGAAAAGAGGAAGACTCTATAATAACTGCTTGTTTGCAACGTTTTAGGCCAATATTACTAGCGACATTTACCACAGTATTAGGCTTGGTACCTTTATACTTAACGGGGGGAGAAATGTGGGAAGGTATGGCTGTTTCAATTATGATCGGTTTATTGTTTGGAACGGTGATAACTCTATTTTTCATTCCTGCATTTTATAGTGTTTTATACAAGGTTGACTATAAGGCCTACGTTTTTAACGAGAAGCTTCTTGATAATTAAGCCTTTATGAATTGCTGATAACTCCCCATCGTATTTAAAAATGGTAACGCGTTCATTGCCAACAGTAAATATTTTAGCTTCATCCTTCTCAATTTCATCAAGACCTATTAATTCGTTTAAAAACTAGTCCAAGTGTTATACCAAATTAGACCTATAATGACGCAATAAATCGTTTCTTTTTTGCCTGCTCTTCATCAAAAATAATTACCGTAGCTAAGGCTATGCTAGTTATTTTTGATTTCAATCAATCAATCAAAAAATAATTCAATTTATTCATACGGCATTATAAATATAATTTGGTATTAGACCTAAAACATCAATTATGTTAGTGGTTTTAACAGGTGGTTTTGATCGGTTTACAAGTGCAGCAGAACTATGCAGTTACGCTGTTTTAACCCCAGTAATTAGGCAAAGTGATAGTCGTGTAAAAGGACGACCTCGAATAAGTAAAATAGGGAATCAGAAACTGAGAAATTTATTATTTATGTGCAGTTTTAAGGCTTGTAAATGCAACAAGGCTCGTAGAGATCTTTACGAGCGGATAGTAGCCAAAGAAACTAGCATTAAAGGCGGTTTGTAATACCCTCTTAAAACAAGCCTTTGCCATCTCAAAATCAGGGTTGATAGATGATAAAGAATATAAAAGTACTCTAGTGAAAAATTAATGCATTTTTACTTGTTTTTTACCACAGTACTTTGTTGTGCTACGTTTTTTTTCACGCTTGATGTTTAACCTTATTTCTCTGATTTCTTGTCAGCTATCAATTCCATAAAAAAATCTGTTAATTTCGAAGCTCCATTATTTCCGCCATCGTCTATATTGGATAAAATTATGACAGTATAATGGTCGTTCATAAAATCCATTAATTCACAATGTATTCCGTACCAACCTCCACTATGACCAAGAATGGTTTGATTATATCTTTTGTCAACACCAATTCCATAGCCCATATGTGTATTATAGCCTTTCACTTTTGGTTCGAACATTAATTCTGTTGTTTCTTTATTCAATAGTTTATAGTTTCTTAAAGCTTTTGAAAAGTTAAATAAGTCGCTTACAGTTGAATAATAAAATCCTCCTGGTGATGCTTTTGTTAAATAATAGTCATTCTTTTTCAAAGTTTTGTTTTCTCCAAACATTGAGGTATATCCACTTGCTTTATTATTTACAATAGAATCGATTTCCAATTCAGTTGTGTTAGGCATTTCAGCGGGTTTGAATATATTTTCCCTTAAATAATCGTAATAGTTTCTACCGCTTACTTTTTCAATGATTAGACCAAGAACCAACATTCCTGTTGCACTATAATCGTATTTAGTTCCGGGTTTTGATAAAAGTGTATCATTAACAAAAAGTGGAACAAAATCTGAAATTTTCTTGTAATCTGAATTCTTTATCTTATCCAAATCTGCCACATAAAAATTATTAAGACCTGACGTATGTGTTAGCAATTGATGAACCGTTACGGAATCTCTTACGAGTTTATTTCGGTAATCAGGCAAATATTCTCCAATAGGGATATTTAATTTTAACTTTCTTTGCTCATAAAGTTGCAAAGTTGCGACAGCAGTAAATAATTTTGTAATTGAAGCAATATTGAATTTAGTATCTGTATCGTTTTTTACATTAAATTCAATGCTCGCAAGTCCGTAAGCTTTTTTTTCTATTATTTCATTATTATGAGCAACCAAAATTGTTCCCGAAAAATCTTCTTCGTTTAAACTGTCAAGAAATGAGGTGATTTCGGTTTCTGTAGTAGCTTTAGATTGTCCGAAAGCTAAAATTCCGACAAATAAAATTGCGGTAGTCAGATAAATCTTTAATCCAATGTTCATAGGCTGCATTCAAGGTTCTAACGCAACAAACGTTGCTTTTTTTTAGTTGATACTAAGCTATCTTTTTTAGTTCAGAATCCATCATTTCTTGAGGGGTTTTAAATCCTATAATTTTCCTTGGTCTATTATTGAGTTTTTCTTGAATAATTCTGAGTGATCTTTCATCGATTTTATTGAAGTCTGTAACTTTAGGGAGATACCTTCTAATGAGTCCATTTGTATTTTGTTAGTTCCTCTTTGCTAGGAAGAATATGGGTGTGCAAAGTAAATTTTCATGTCAGTTTTTTTAGTTATTTTTTCGTGTTTAGCCTTTTCAATTTCTTCATCTTTGGCAGGTCGGCCTAAAGATTTTTCTAATTCAACTACTGAAGTTCCACGTTGGAAGTTGAAATCCACAAATGGTGTATTATTAGATATGTCAAAGTAAAATCCTGCTTCTCTTGTATTCGAGCCATCCAAATTTAAACAAGTTCTTATTATAGAATCAGTTAAATAATGAGTGTTCTTTTTATTGGCTTCTCTTATCTTACAAAGTTTACATATCATTATTGATTTTTTAATTACTGCTAGCGGTTTGTGTATAAAACGTAGCGTGTAAAAAGATGCTAATTTTCGGATAAACACAGAGCCGAATTTTTATATTTTGTTTTTACTTTTTTATTTTAAAAGCCAAATTTAAAAATTTGGCGGTCTTTGTAAATAAACACAAGCCTTTGATTTAGCTCTTATCGCCCTATTTTTTATATACATTGTTACCCACTGGCTTTTCTTTACGCAAACTTGCTAACGTTGGCAGAAGACATACTCTTTGATAAGTTTTGGCTCGTGCGGTTGGCTTTTGAGCGACTTGGCAATGTGTATGGCTTTAGCGTTGGCTTATTCTTCTAATTTTAATGCAACTACTTTAAAACTTTCCAAGGCTCCTTCGATATTTTCAATAATCTCTTGAGCCAATATTTCTGGATCAGGTAAATTATCTAAATCGAGAATATTGTCATTTCGTAACCAAAAAATGTCTAAGCTAGTCTTGTCACGAGATAATATTTCTTCATGAGAATACTTTCTCCAACGTCCTTCTGGGCTTTCCTTAGACCAAGACTCTTTTCTTTTACTGCGATCTTCAGAACTGTACAATTGAATAAATGCGCTAAGATCCTCATATTTTAGAGGGTTCTTTTTAGGAGTGTGGTTGATATTAGTTCGATAATCGTAATACCAGATATCTTTGGTTTTTGGGGTTTTATCACCTTCAAGTTTATCAAAGAACAAAACATTTGCTTTGACTCCTTGTGCATAAAAAATTCCTGTAGGAAGTCTCAGAATTGTATGAAGTTCTGTTTCTTCCATCAATTTTTTCCTAATAACTTCACCTGCGCCACCTTCAAAGAGTACATTGTCTGGAAGAACAACTGCCGCACGACCATTGGTTTTTAGCATTGCAGCAATATGTTGTAGAAACGCCAATTGTTTATTACTAGTACTTACCCAAAAGTCCTTTCTAAGAAAGTAACCTTCTTTCTTAGATTGCTCTACATTTACTGTAGGAATATCGCTGCTACTGACTCCAAAAGGAGGGTTAGCTAAAACTATAGATACTTTTTTGTCATCACTTATTTCTCCAACATCCCCACGTTTCAAACTGTCTGTTACTTGTATGTCAGGAGTTTCTTTTAAATCTCCAATTCCATGAAGAAACAAATTCATAAGACAAAGTCGAGCTGTAGATTTTTCAATTTCCCACCCGTGAAACGTCTTAAATTTCAGAAAGTTGGTTTCTTCTTCAGTTAGTGATTTGTTGTTTATGTGATTTAAAGCTCCTAAAAAGAAACCTCCCGTTCCACAAGAGGGATCTGCTATTGTTTCTAATGGTCGAGGATTTATACATTCCACCATTGAAGAAATTACCGATCTAGGGGTGAAATATTGACCTGCACCACTATTCTCTGCATTTTTCTGTAATAGTGATTCATAAATTTCTCCCTTAATGTCAATATCTTGATTCGTCCAGTTTTCTCCATCAATTAGAGTTATCAAGCGTTTTAATTTAACCGAATCATGTATTTTATTTTGAGCACCAGCAAAAATTTTACTCAACATTCCACCTGAAGTAGATAAGTTTTTTAAAAGGATTTCATAGTCTTCAATGATTTTGTCGCTAGTTAGGATTAATTGCCAATTACAACCTTGAGGTAGGTTGTATTGATCCTTGTTTTCATCTGCCATTTTAAGAAACAGCAGATAGGTTAATTGTTCAAGATAATCACCGTATCCAAGCCCGTCATCTCTTAAAGTATCGCAGTATGACCATATTTTTGCTACTAAGTTATTTGTTGCCATTAGCTTATGTTTTTATAATTATGTTGTTATGAGAAAACATTAAAGTGTTCTTACTAGGTCTTTTAACCAAGGGAATCCACTCAATTCGGAATAAACCATTAGACAAGCTTTTGCAGTACTTGTAAATGCTTTTCGTTCAGAGTCGACTAGTTTTCTAATTTCTCTAAAACATTTTTTCATCATTACTTTTTTATCGGCTGGAGTAATAGAATTATCGATGGATTCTTTAGCGTCTTTTAATTGTTCTACACAATCATCCCAAACAATTTTTCGATCCTTATTTAATTGATCTAAATCAAGATGATAATAGAAAATAGATTGTTTGACTCTATCAATTTCTTCTAAACTATTTGTTGCTGGTATTGGAATCCCTTTATCAAAAGTAAGTAGACAAACATCTACAGGATTGACTGGGTCTAATAGAATAGGTTCTTCACAGATTATATTCTCTTCATCATTTGCAACCCTGCCTGTGGTCAAGTCCAATGGGAAATAGTCTCCTTTTCCTTTTACATCATCACAATCACCTAGTCGATCTCTTCTAAGTTTATTTGTTAATGCACCTGCCAATCGATAATTGTCCCAATCGTAAGCTAACCACCAATAGCCATTTATTTTGTGAACAGTTGATTTGCTCTTAGGGTCGGTAAAATCCAGTTTTTGTTTTGATTTGTTTTTTGGTCTGAAATGATCAACTTCTAAATCTCCATTCCCAATAGGTGCTTCAGAATACCAACATTTGTTATGAGAAACACCTAACATAATAGATTGTAATTGATTCCAATCTGGGTGAGATGTTATATAGATTTTCCGATCAGTCACTGACATTCCAGCCATAGCATTAAAATGAGCCTGCCGTGTCGCATCCCAATCTAACAGTTGAACTGCATCTTCTATTTTATGGACGTCTATGTACCTCATTCGCCTTTCTCTTCTTTTAGAATCTCATCAAGAACTTCTTTAGCTATACTATCAAGTTCTTCAGCTTCTTCTTTGGTGTATTTCCTATCCAAATATGCTTTGTTTTCACTAGTAAGCTTTAAAAACTGATTGTATCGACTGTCAGCTGTGTCATCATTAAAGCCAATTCTATCAAAGTATTTTTTTAATCTTTCAAATTTTATTTTGTCGTCTTCATCAAGTTCTCCTTTTGAAATCTTTGCTTGGAGGAAACGTTTTTGATTGAGTAAATCTTCTAGTTTTTTGCTCATTAATGAAGGAATCCCAAAAAGTTCACTTGTTAGAATTTTTGAAACGCTCATTTCTCTAGGACTCATGTATGGATTAAAAGCCTCTGTCTTGCCTTCTGTATTTTTTTTAAAGATCTGAACCTGATTTTTTTTCAAATTTCCAATAACTAAAGGATCGTGTGAGCAGAATATAATTTGAGTATTTTCTTTTCGTTTTACCACTTTATCCAGATAGTCCAAATATTTCCATTTCCACATTGGGTTTAGATGTGTATCGGGTTCATCCAAAAGAATTAAAGACTCTTCATCTTTTGTGAATTTTAATAATCCTAATACCGTGAGAAGTTGCTTTTCTCCCTCACTAAGCTCTGACATTGCAAGTTCTCCATCTACACCTTCTTTTTTGACCTTGATTTTCACATCATGAAGCATATCCGAAATATGAATACTCTCGAGAGCATTGAACAACGCAATCTTATTCTTGTATTTGAACTCGATTAAATCTGAAAACGTTTGTTTATCCCTTAAGTAAAGATATAATCTATCTTGTGTTTCTGCTTTTTTATAAGAGACATCTAGTCGTGCTTTATGTTGAATGGGAGCAAATGAAAACCTAAGGACATCATTTAAAAAGTCTCGAACAAGACCTTTAGCGCCCCAAAATTCTGCATTTTTATCTTTTCTCGATTTTGCCCATTCTGGTTCCTTTAACATAAAAAGAGCAGATCCAAAATCTAGTATTTTTAACTCATCTTTTAAAAATTTTATTGTTTCTTCTTCCTGATCTTTGAACATGTAAAAAGCAATCAAAGCAAAACTTGCATGAATGTTTTGAGCTAAAAATATTCTCCGAATTTTATCAAATTTATCAACTTTAGCACCTGATTTTATTATTTCTTCATAATATAGTTTTTGATGTGGTATATACAGGTCTGTTAATCGATCACTAATACCAGAATAATAGATGAACACATGCTTAGGTAAATAATGCTCAATATTCTTAGTTACAGAAGTTGTCTCTACTTTTTCATTAACCACAAATTTATATTCTCCATCTAATAAAGTAACCTCTATATTGTTTCCTCTGCACTCATACTTGATGTAATAATCAAACTGGTGTTTTTCGATTTTTCGATTATGATTATATATTAAGTCTAGATCTCTGAATATGATGACCAATGCTTCTAGAAAGTTTGATTTCCCTGTAGCATTAAGTCCTAGTAAAACCGTTTCCCATGACTTCTCATCAATATTTATTTTGAAGTCAAATAGGTTTTTGAATTGGGATTTTATGTGTACTTTATCAACTCTCATTTCGTTAGTGATAATAAAGATTCTGTTCCTTTTTTCACCTCTTTGATACTATCTTGAACATTCTTTAATTCTAAGTAGAACTCTTCAATGTCTCCTTTATGTATACTTTGTTGCCAAACATCTTTAGCCAACAAGGGTTTGTCAGATGCCTTTAGTACATCTATGATACTTAATTTCTTGCTCATCTTTCTCATTTTTTTAGGCACTTTTTTCTTTTGTGCTTTTTTCTCTTCCTGATATTTTTTTCTTTCTTTCTGAATTCGTTTTAGAAGTTCAGATGCAGATTCATTACCTGAGTTCTGATCCACTAATTTGCCTTCAAAAGCCTTCTTTGATATGCTTTGACGAAGGGCTTCTGATTTTTGAATACTGTCATCAATTATTTTCTCAAGTATATTTATAGTAGAAAATTGAGATTCTAGAATATTCATTATTTCTGTTTGTTCTATCTCTGAGGGTAACTGGGCGACAATATTCCCAACAGAAACCGAACTCACATTTCCTTGATTTGAGCCACCAGTTTCAAGTGAAAAAAAATGGTCTCGAAATAATTTGCCCCTTAATAAAAATAGCATGAAGGAGTTATTTATTAGTGGCTTAAGAGAAAGAATTCTTTGGTTTACAAGTAGATTTTTTTCACCTGTTGGGACTTTTACAGCATATCCATAATCCCGTTTATATTTAGTCCCAGTTAATGTTAATAGGATGTCTTCTTCATTAGCAGAATATTCTTCAATTATTGTATCTGGTATATCCTTTGGTAAAGACACGGGGTTTCTAGTTAGATCTAATTTATTGTCATATAAATTCCCCATTCTTATAACTTTATAATAACCATCTTGTGTAAATTGGTTTGCTTTAAATGCATATCCAGAAACCAATTTTGCTATTTCTTTAATTCTGCAATAGCTCCAACTTTCAGGTATCGATGTAAAATCTAAAGTTTCATTTGATTCGATATTTTTGGCTGAAATCGGTAGCTTTGGTTTTTTTGGTTTATCTCCTTTTTTATCGTTTTTTTTCCAAGTTTCTGTAGCATGATTCCATTCTTGAAGTTGCTGTTTATATTGTTCTTTACGACTAAATTTAATTTGGCCGAGTAACTTTTCAGCAGATTCAGGATTATTGATTTTTCTCCATTTTTTTGTAAGATTACCTTTGAGGGCATTATGTAACAAGGAATGACGATATATATTTATCTGTTTTTTAGCAACTTCTAGGTTCTTTAAACCATTATCCAAATCACTAAACAATTCTTCGATAGCATTAACTATATTATTTTGCTCAATAAGAGGAGGTAGGTTGAAAGTAAGGTCACGTACAACACTTAATTTAATTCTAGGCCTTGTCGTACCTTTAGTGAATCTATCGAATTGTTTAATAAAGAAGGGAGAATTAAGTTGATAGACTAGAAATTTGGGATTGATATTTTGGTTATCAACTCTTACTCTAATTAAATCGGCAACTATAATTCCTGTCTCATACTTTTTTGGAACAAAACAAGCCTTGCCTAAGGGGTCACCAAGTTTTGTAATAATTATGTCGCCGCTTTTAAAACTGTGTTTTGAAAGAAACTCAGCTTTTTCTTCTGTGACGAAATTGATGTTTTTGTCAATAAACTTGTTTCGACTTATATTCTGTATTCTAAAAATAGGAATACCCTCTGTCCTATATTCGCTAGACTTCAGATTAGATCCAAAAGGACCACCAACGATATTATTCTTTGGATCAAGGAATAAATCTGAAAATGGTACTAGAAGCCAAGTACTTGGTATTTTTAATTCTTTACTCATTCAAAAACTTATTCCCTTGTTGCTACTAAAAGTATTCTAACATTTAAATCTAACACTTTAGCAATTTGAAATAAAGTCTCAACTCTTGGCTGCATTTCATTTCTGCACCATTTGGAAACTGTGGTACGATTCATTTCCAATTGATCAGCAAGCCAATTATTGGTTTTTCCTTGTTCAGCTAAAACTGCCTTAATTCGGTTGTAAACTTCTTTGTCCATGACAAAATATTTGATTAAGATTCAAATATAGTGACTTCATTTGAGATGTTTTTCGCATTATTTTATGCTTTATAATATTTATTTAAATATTATAAATATTTTTGTTGTGCTTTAAAAGCATAATAATATATGTTTAGAGTTTTTTTTGAATACTTAAAATGTTATTTATAGGCAAAAGAAATACAAAGGCCGATTTATAAGAGATTGTCTATTAAACAGCTATAAAATTTGAATGCAAAGCACGATTTATTAGGAATAATTAAATTCCAATATGATTTGATTAAAAACATAAATCAAACACTCAGTGAAGAAATCGGTCAATTTAAAAAACGACAAGTTATTTACTTGACAAGAAGAAAATCAAAATCGTAATTATTGTGAGCTGTGGGAAGATTAATCTCTTTTGGTTTTTTAGTGTCGGATTATGTTTTGGCAAAAAACCAAAAGTGCTGTTTGTGCGGCTGGTTTTCGGTATGAAACACAACATCCGTATAAACCCTATTCAAATCTTTAGTATAGGGTATATATTTATTTAGGACGTTGTTTTATTTTCATCTAAGCTAACACTTTCATATATAGTATCCAACAGAACTTGTATTCATCCCTAAAACTCTAGTATAAATTTCTGCCGCTTTGGAGCTATTATGATCTAGAGCATCCTGGATATGTCTTAAGCTTGTTCCCCGTTCCATAGGGTAAAGTGTATGGGGTGCTCCTGGGCATAGCGTTGGTGCTTTTAAAGCTTTGCGATACATAGTCTGAACTTTAGATGCTTTCGTTATTTTTAGTCATAAATTAATTATGCCTTGGTCACCTAAATTAGTTAAAACAGACTTTAAAAAACTACTTTTTTAATCATTTAAAGGCATTTAACCGTTAAGAACGGATAGCTTAAAGTTATGTCCTCGTTGAGGTGTTGTAAAAATAAATGCAAAATTTGCTCAGTAGTCCATCGACTTATGATTGCTGTAAGATTATTAAAAAAAAAACCACACTAACACTCTCCACTAAAGAGTTTATACGGCGTATTCAACTTCATATTCTTTCCAAAGGCTTTACTCGAAAAAGGCATAATGGGTTTTTGAGCAGCAGTTGAAAAAAAGAGAAGTTACCGCTATTACAATTGCAAGATAAAAACTTGTGGCACACATAATAACCTTTGCCACTCAAGAGAAGTCCTTACATCGCTGTTGTCCGAGTTGTAAAAAGGAAACATTGATTACACTTTTCACCTTTGAGAGCCGAGGGCCGCCCAAGGATTACAAAAAAATTATAAAGGAAAAACTAGAATACAAACATTAAAAATGGTTCTAAAAAGAGCCTTAGCAGAGTATCGCCCAAACTGAAAGAAAATGATAAAAAACAACAGATTTTCACACAAAAAAAGCAACTGAATAAAAAGGGATACAAAGCAAAGAATTCTTTACTTAGGACAAACAACTAAACAAAAATCGTACGAATCAGTAAATAAAAAATCCCTGAAGTCTTTAGATAAAGACTTCAGGGATTTTAAGAGTGGAGAATATCGGATTCGAACCGATGGCCTCCACGCTGCCAGCGTGGCGCTCTAGCCAACTGAGCTAATCCCCCTCTTTACAATTAAGTGCAAATATAATTGAAAAAAATTCGTATCAATTTTATTTTCATAATATGTGTTGAAAAATATATTTTGATAAGTGGAAGATGGAGAATATCCTCCCGATGCTTTGGGAGAACCGATGATCTCTACGCTGCTAGCGTGGCGCTCTAGCCAACTGAGCTAATTCCACCTTACAAAACAAAAATAGGCTTTGGTAAAATCATACTCCAACTATTTTTGTGTTTATAGGGGTAAACCTCTTTTTGAAAGCAATATTTAGTTAAATTTGTCAATTAAGACAAACAGGGTAGCGTATGGAAGATTTTTGGTTATATCTCAAGCTTGGTTTCGATCATGTCTTAGATTGGAATGCTTATGATCATGTTCTTTTTCTGACGGCTTTAGTGGCTTCGTTTACATTTCAGCAAAGCAAAAAAGTAATTTGGCTAGTCACCTTATTTACCATTGGGCATTTAGTATCCTTAGCTGTTTCTGCTTTCGGTTTAATTCGAGTCGAAAGTTCAATTATTGAATTCCTGATTCCTGTAAGTATTATTTTTACTGCAGTTTACAGCATTTTCACGTCAGGAAAACCCAAAGGCAAAATTAATCTACTGTATTTTATAACTTTTTTCTTTGGACTAGTGCATGGGTTTGGCTTTTCGACCTATTTTAATATGCTCGCCCAAGGAAGAAACAACCCTTTGCTTATGCTGGTGGAGTTTGCTTTAGGAATTGAGCTAGCTCAAATAATAGTTGTTTTTATAGTGTTACTCTTCAGCTTTATTGTGCAAAATATTTTTAGATTTTCAAAAAAAGATTGGATTTTAGTAATCTCCTCGTTTGTGCTAGGAATGACTATCCCCACTCTTGTTGAAAATTGGATATTTTAAATGTAAACAGAATCAGGTTTACTAGAGTTTTAGTAAATTTAGGCAGGTTCTTAACGCTTGTAAAAGCGCATTAGTTTTATATTCGAATTTATTTTGAAGATGACCATAGAAAAGCAATTAAAATTTGACAAAGCCTATCTGAGAATGGCGAGAGAGTGGGGTAAGTTATCGCACTGCCAGCGCAAGCAAGTTGGAGCTATTATCGTGAAAGATAGAATGATTATTTCGGATGGGTTTAATGGGACTCCCAGCGGCTTTAATAATGCTTGTGAAGATAAAGAAGGCTTAACGAAGTGGTATGTACTCCATGCTGAGGCTAATGCGATCTTAAAAGTTGCGGCTTCCACACAATCTTCAAAAAATGCTACGCTTTACATCAATTTATCCCCTTGTAAGGAATGCAGTAAGTTAATTCATCAAGCAGGAATTATACGTGTGGTTTACCAACATCGCTATAAAGATGATGCTGGGTTGGATTTTTTAGAAAAAGCTGGAGTAGATCTCCAACATATTGAAAATTTAGAAGAATGAAGAGATGGATGAAAATTTTACTGCCTTTACTCTTTGCGGTTGTCTTCGCAACAGGGATTTTATTGGGTAATCTTTTAGATTTTCAAGATAGCTCTTTAGCCAATTCCTCTTCCAAACGTCAAAAACTCAATAGGCTCATCAACTATATAGACAAGGAATATGTAGATGACGTGAATACGGATAGCATTGTAGATGTCACTGTAAATTCAATTTTGGATAATCTAGACCCACATTCTGTGTATATATCCAATAAAGAATATGACTTTGTACAAGATAATATGCGTGGTGATTTTGTAGGCATTGGTATAAGCTTTTACAACATTAAAGACACTATTGCTGTGATTCGTACCCTCTCTAAGGGTCCTGGAGAACAAGCCGGGTTGGAGGCTGGAGACCGTATTCTATATGCAGATGCTATACCTCTTTTTGGGAACAGTATGACCAATGATTCTCTGACTAAAATCTTGAAAGGGCCAGCTAATTCTAAAGTAAACTTGAAAGTGAAACGCTTTGGAGAAAACAACTTATTGGATTTTGAAATTAATAGGAATGTGGTTCCCTTAATAAGTGTCGACACCGGATATATGGTTAATGATACCTTGGGCTATATCAAGATAAACCGATTCGCTGAATCCACTTATGAAGAGTTTAAACTAAAGATGAGAGAGTTTGCCACACCACAACTCAATAGTGTTGTGCTTGATTTGAGAAATAACGGAGGAGGATTTTTAAAACAGGCCACTACAATTTTAGATGAATTTATTGCAGACGGGAAACTCTTGTTATTTACCAAAAACAAAAATGGAGACATTAACGAGACGTATTCCACCAATCTTGGAGACTATGAAGATAAGAAGCTTTACGTGCTCATCGACGAGAAATCTGCTTCTGCAAGTGAAATAGTCGCTGGAGCAATACAAGATAATGATAGAGGAACAATTATTGGGCGTCGATCTTTCGGGAAAGGTCTTGTTCAAAGAGAAATGAATCTAGGGGATGGAAGTGCTGTAAGGTTAACGGTGGCTAGATATTATACGCCAACAGGTCGGTCTATCCAACGGCCTTATGAAAATGGAAATAGCGATGCGTATTATTCAGATTATATGGAGCGCTACACCAATGGTGAGCTTTTAAGCAAAGATAGCATCAATGTAGATGATGCCCTAAAATATAAAACTCCAGAAGGTAAAATCGTTTATGGAGGAGGTGGTATTATACCCGACGTATTTGTACCAAGAGATGCTTCTCAAGCCGTACAAGACATTCAATTTATGTATGAAGGCGGAGTTATGGATAGATTTATATTCGACTTACTGGATGAAAAAAGGAAATTTTATAATTCCTTGTCCAAAGATGATTTTTTAGAAAGAACATTAATTACGGAAGAGGTTGTGGATAAATTCACGAGATACCTAGGTGATTTTAATATGAATTACAACTTTGGAAGTACAAGTCTTATTTTAGAAAAATACCTAAAAGCAACAATAGCAAAACAGCTATTTGACATCGATCTTGCTGAAAAAATCGCCCATGAGAACGATCCCTATATTACCAAAGTTCTTAATCTTTCTTCTAAAGAAAAGCTAAAAGAATAGGTCGTCATGAAGGATTTTGCTCACTTGGTAAAAACCATCGATAGCACCAACAAAACCAACCAAAAGGTTGAGGCTTTATCCAACTATTTCATAAAAGCTTCCAACCCAGACAAAGTTTGGACCATTGCTATCCTTTCACATCGAAGACCTCCAAGACCAGTTAATAGCACACTAATAAGAGGTTATGCTTCACAATTAGCAGAAATTCCCTTATGGCTTTTTGAAGAATCCTATCATATAGTCGGAGATTTGGCAGAAACCATAGCTCTTGTTGTTCCTAATAAAACTAAAACTACTGAAAAGAGCCTCACTCAATTTTTACAAGAAATTCTTCAACTGAAACCAAAATCAGAAGAAGAAAAAAAAGAATACCTCATCAAAAACTGGAGCCAACTCGATTATTATGAACGGTTTGTGTTTACAAAATTAATGACAGGAGGATTCAGAATTGGCGTTAGTCAGAAATTAATGACCAGAGCACTATCTAAAGCAACAGGTATAGATGAAGATATTTTGGCCTTTAAACTTATGGGGAACTGGGATCCAAATAAAATATCCTATTCTGAATTAATTCTCGAAAAAAATGAAGCCGATTACCTCTCCAAACCTTATCCTTTTTATTTAGCCTATGCGATCGCAGAGGAGGCCTCTGAACTTGGGCAGCCTAAAGATTGGCTAGCGGAACATAAATGGGATGGTATACGAGCTCAACTTATCGTAAGGAAAGGACAGCTCTTTGTCTGGAGCCGTGGTGAAGAATTAGTCACCGATAAATATCCAGAATTTGAGATATTCACTGAAGTTCTTCCAGATGGAACGGTGTTGGACGGGGAAATTTTGCCCTATCCTAACGATAGTATTGGTGACTTTAAAGATTTACAAACTAGAATAGGGCGTAAAAATGTAAGCAAGGCACTACTGAAAAAACTCCCCGTCATTTTAAAAGCCTATGATATTTTGGAATACAAAGGGGAGGATATTCGTTCCACACCTTTTGAAAAAAGACGGGAGGTCTTGGAGGATCTCTTTAGGAAACATCGCAAAGACATTCTGCCCTTTCACCTGTCGGAGACTATGCGTTTTACATCTTGGGAAGATATGGCTAAAGAGCGTGAAAAAGCTAGAGATATTAAATCTGAAGGACTGATGATAAAACGTGCAAATTCTACCTATGGGGTTGGGAGAAAGAAAGGAGATTGGTGGAAATGGAAGTCAGATCCATTTAGTATTGACGCGGTATTAACGTATGCCATGAGAGGCCATGGACGGCGAAGCAATTTATTTACAGATTATACTTTTGCATTATGGAATGACGATAAATCTGAATTGATCACTTTTGCAAAAGCCTATTCGGGACTGACAGATAAAGAGTTTAAAAAAGTAGATGCATGGATTAAGAAAAACACCATTGAGCGTTTTGGTCCCGTAAGAAGTGTAGAATATGAGCATGTTTTTGAAATTGCCTTTGAAGGCATAGCGGAATCCAAACGCCACAAAAGTGGGTTGGCAACAAGATTCCCTAGAATACTACGCTGGAGACAGGATAAAAAGATTGAGGATGCCAACACCTTAAGTGACTTAAAAGCTATGATTCCAGATTAGATGTTATCCTTCTTTTAGTTTTTTACGGTAAATAAAATCATTTAAAAACCAAGAAAACGCTCCGTAAATTCCCCCACCAACAGCAATAGAGATAAAGAGTTGGATAAAAAAGTCTGTATTTGACATTTGTTCCCAGTTTCCCCAATAAGTTAATACCGTATTTAAAGCAAATACAATAACTCCAAAACCAACTCCATGCTTGGTAATATATTTTCCTTTTCCTTGCGTTTTTATTCGCTCCCAGTTTTCAACAAATTTCTTGTCAGACTCTTTCATATATCATCAATTGGATAAGAAGATCTTATCGATTTCTAATTTAAATTCTTCTACAACTTTATTCCCTATTAAAAAGGTGACTTCTTCTATGGACATAGCTTCAAAGTTGGGTAAATCTAAGCTTCTTCCTCTATAAGTTGGATAAAATTCTGAAATTTCTAACTTCATTGTTTTCCAAGTGGGAGTCACTTCAAAAGTGTTCACATAGGAGTAGTAATCCCCCCTTTTTTTCTTTAATCTGAATTGGTAAGTTGAAGGATTTCCCCTCACCTTTAAATTGATGTACTTATAATCTCCTACATCACTAATGTTGGTGAAATGCCTTACTGAGGAAAAGCCTCCATTGTTTTTTAAAGAGATATTACCTAAAAAAACGGCATGGCCTTCTGCGTTTAAATTTATTGAACTTGTAGATAATCCTCCCATGACTCCATCATTCACAATGGTCCAGTCCTCTGGATTTTCACTGGATTTAAAATCGTAAATCAGTTGTTCTTGTGCCATACAGGTTGAAATTATCAAACATAAAATTAAAGTTTTCATAGAAAAATTAAGTTTGACCCTAAATTTAACTATTTTGAGATAAAATACAGCATAATGAATCAACCTCTTTCAAAAAATTATTTTGAAAATCCTGATGTAGTAGCTCTTGCTAAAGACTTAATTGGAAAAGAGCTAACCACCACTATTGACGGAGTATTAACTTCTGGTATTATTACAGAGACCGAAGCTTATGCTGGGCAAGGTGATAAAGCATGCCACGCGCATTTGGGTAGATTTACAAAGCGAACTCAAGTGATGTACGAGTCTGGAGGTATCGCTTATGTTTATTTATGCTATGGTATTCATCATCTTTTTAATATTGTAACCAACACGAGCGGCAATGCCGATGCTATTTTGATTAGAGCGATTGAACCTATACAAGGCCTCCAAAAAATGCTAGAGCGCAGGAATAAAAAAAAACTTGAAAAAAGCTTAACCTCTGGCCCTGGTAATGTGACAAAAGCTTTAGGGATTACAAAATCTCATAATGCTAAAAGTGTCCTTGGCCAAGACATCTGGATAGACAACCCCGGAGTTAAAGTAGAATCTATTGTCGAGACCACAAGAATTGGCATTGATTATGCAGAAGAGGATGCAAGCCTCCCTTGGAGATTTTATAAACAAGATTCAAAATATATTTCAGTTAAATAAGACTCATGAAGCTTTTTAAAATATACGTTGTAATTCTATTTCTGTTGGCTGTTGATTCTTTATATAGTCAAGATAAATTCTTTTTTAATAGACTACATCAGTTTGAACATCTAGAATGTCAACATGCTATTGGGACTATTATTAAAGATAAAGTTTTTTATAGCCATAATACTGACAACACCACATTTATGAATTTTTACAATTCTGAAAGTGATATTTTATATGTGGACTTTACAAAATATGGTAGTTATATCGCTTTTAATGAGTTTAAAAAATCTGCTTTTCTAGAAGCAAATGTTGTTTTAATGGGATTCATGAACGGAGTTCCTCTTGATGCTGTATCAGTTTTAGAAGCTAGAATGAAATTTCGTGTAGACAAAGTAAAAGATACTATGGTTGAGGGTAAAAAGCTAAAGCATATTAAAATCCAACCAAGAAACACGAAAAAGCACAACTTCAAATCTTACAATATATTCATCAATACAAAAGCTGAAACTGAAATTCCATTATATACTTCCCCAAGCCTTTATTTTCTTTTGGAGGGAAGTTTAAAAGACCTTAGAGGAACTGTTGTGGAGACTTACTTTATTGATCTGGAAGGATATCGGTATTGTCATGATATATTAACTGGGTTTCAAATTATCAACAAACGAGTGATCCTTAGATAAAAGTTAACCTTGTAAATACTTCTTAGGTGTAGTTCCAAACTTCTTTTTGAAAGCCGCTATAAAGTGACTTGCTGTGCTGTAACCAATATGTAAACCGACTTCATTAACGTTATGCTGTCCTTTTTCAAGTAACTTTCTGGCGTAGTCCATTTTATAATCGAATAAGAAAGAGAAAACAGTGTCGCCGTATATTTCTTTAAATCCCTCTTTGAGTTTTTTTAAACTTAGGCCAACCTCATCAGCAAGTTCTCTAAGTGTTGGAGGTTCCACCATTCTTTGAAGGATAATCTCTTTGGCTAGCTTTATTTTTTTTACATTGTCTTCATCATCTAGAAACGGACATTGTTCTATGTCGGCTTCCGCAGGGCGATTAAAATAAAGTCCTATAAGCTCATAAGCTTTTCCCTTTAGGTAAATCTTTCTTACTGAGGGATGTAAATTAAAATTCAAAATCTGAGTTAGAATTACAGCCATAGCAGGAGAAACACTCACTTCCTTATAATACTTCTTGTCGCGATTATCTTCGGTTAGAAAGTCGATATAATTAGCTTCGGCACAGAATAACGTATGGAGTTTCTGGATGGAAATTAAAATAGATACCGACCAAGATTCTGGAAAAGCCACTAAGTTGATGGGAAGATCTCGCTCTGGATTATATAATAGCAAAGAACAGTCTTCTTTAATATTCAAAACATAATTACCCTCGTTGAAATTGAATTTTATTTCCCCTTTTACACAAAAGTGAAACTGAATAAAATCCGCTCCAATATAATGGGTGATACACTCTTCAACTTCAGATTCATTTTTGATAGATAAGATAGATATTCCCTCTTCAATCTCTATAAACTGTTCTGAACCTCTAGCGTTATTTTTTTCAAACGTCAATGCCATAATTTCCTGTTTTCTATTTAGAATCGTTCTAATTAAAACCTCTCCAATTCATCATATTCATTACAAAAATACTGAATAAAGCTGATAATTATCAGTTTTCAAATAAAAATACATTAAACGACAAAAAAGGAACTTTGAGCGTTACTTTTTACTAGACTTATGCCATATTTTTGTATTCCATAATTTTGGAACAAAGAATGCAAAAATACAACGTTTCTAAACATATAAGTTTTTATGTCATAGGTATTAGCTATAAGAAAGCGGATGCTAAGACGAGAGGAAAATTTAATCTCAATATAGATCAAAGAAAGGCTTTATTATATAAAGCTAAATCCCTTGGTCTTGATTCTGTTGTCACCTCATCGACCTGTAATAGAACTGAAATCTACGCCTTTGCAGATCAAGAAAAAATCTTGATCGATTTGCTTTGTGAATTTAGTCTTGGGGATCAAGAAACATTTTCTGAAAATGGGTATGTGCTCAAAGATGAATTGGCGATAGAACACATGTTTAAAGTTGGAAGCGGTTTAGACAGTCAAATTCTTGGTGATTTTGAAATTATAAGTCAGATAAAATCTTCCTTTGCTTTATCCAAAAAGCAAGGAATGGTCAACCCTTTTATGGAGCGCCTTGTAAATTCGGTCATACAAGCAAGTCGAAGAATCAAAAATGAAACAAAAATATCCTCTGGAGCAACTTCTGTATCCTTTGCCTCAGTACAGTATATTTTAGACAATATCGGTCGTGTTTCAGACAAAAAAATATTGCTGTTCGGGACTGGTAAAATCGGTAGAAATACCTGCGAAAACCTAGTTAAACATACGAGCAATAAGAATATTACCTTAATTAATAGGACAAAAGATAAGGCTGAAGAAATCGCTGGTAAATTCAACCTTATCGTTAAAGATTTTTCAGAATTACAGTCAGAAATAAGATCTACAGATATCCTTATTGTTGCCACAGGTGCTCAAACTCCAACAATTACAAAGGAATTGATTTACCCCAAAAAAGAACTTCTTGTTTTAGATCTTTCTATTCCTAAAAATGTTGCTGAAGACGTTCAAGGTATGGACAATGTAAAATTACTCCACTTGGATTATCTGTCTCAAATTACGGATGAAACGCTTTCTAAAAGGAGACAATATATTCCAGAAGCTGAAGCGATTATAAAAGAAGTGAGATTTGAATTTGATGAATGGCTCAACACTCGAAAGTTTGCCCCTACCATCAAAGCACTGAAAGAAAAATTTAAGAATTTTAAGGAAGAAGAACTCGATTACCAAAGTAAAAAGAATTTAAAATTCGATAAAGAGCAGGCTGAAATTATCAGTGATCGTGTCATACACAAGATTACTCGGAGTTTTGCAAGTCATCTCAGAAATGCTAACGGTTCCACGGAAGACAGTATCGCTTTACTAAAAAAAGTATTTGAATTGGATTCCGACTAATTCTTTATTGGTTTTGTATTCAAAATAACTTAACTCTACCATGTCAAAAACTATATCTATAGGTACTCGCGACAGTGAGTTAGCCATGTGGCAAGCCCATGAGGTTAAAACACTGTTAGAAAGTCAAGGATATTCCACTATTCTTAAGCCCGTAAAATCTACCGGAGATCTTAATCTTGATCAACCGCTTTACGAAATGGGCATTACTGGAATCTTTACAAAAACACTTGATGTAGCCCTTGTAAAAGGAGAAATCGACATTGCAGTCCACTCGATGAAAGATGTGCCAACAGCCCTTCCGAAAGGTGTTGTAGAGGGTGCTGTTTTACCAAGAGCCAACACAAGTGATATTCTTCTTCACAAAGGCTTATCGTTTTTGGAAAATAAAGGAACTATTGCTACCGGAAGTTTACGAAGAAAAGCACAATGGCTGAGGAAATACCCTCAACACAAAGTAGAAAATTTACGAGGTAACGTAAATACTCGCCTTCAAAAGCTTCAAAATAACGATTGGAATGGAGCCATATTTGCAGCTGCAGGTTTGGAGCGTATTAATCTAAAGCCAGACAATCACATAGAATTAGATTGGATGATTCCTGCCCCTGCTCAAGGGGCTATGCTTGTCGTTACTATGGAACATAATACGGTATGTAGAAAAGCTTTAGAAAAACTCAATCATACCGATACGGCCCTAGCTGTAAAAGTAGAACGCGAATTTTTAAAAACACTCGAGGGAGGCTGCACAGCGCCTATTGGCGCTCTAGCCACCATAAAAGATAGAGAAATTAATTTTCGAGCCGGACTGTTTAGCTTAGATGGCAAACAGACGTTTACTATTCATGAAGTGATCTCTATAGATGAAGTTGAGGGTTTTGGTAAACGTTGTGCAGAACATGTTTTAAAGCAAGGCGGGGGAAAACTTATGAAAAGCCTTCGTGAAATCTTATAATATGCCTTCTGTACTCTCTACTAAAATATTAACTCCACCCCAAAAGAATTTATTAATTAATGCTGGCCTAAGTCTTATTGAGTATAACGCTATCCAAATAGAAGTTTTGGAACTTGCTCAGGAGAGCTATAAAGATCACTATCCTCATGCTATTGTTACTAGCCAAAAAGCGGCAGAATTAATAAAACATTTTTCCATCGGAAAATGTTATTGTGTAGGAGACAAAACAGCCTTAAACCTCAAAAATAATGGTTTTTTAGTTGAAGCCAAAGCCAACAACACCAAAGAACTTGCCGAGAAAATCCTAACTAATTATCACAACAACTCTTTCACTTTTTTTGGAAGTCAACAGCGCAGACCAGAACTCTCAGACATGTTTCGAGAATCGGGTATCAGTCTCAAGGAGTTTTTCGTGTATAAGACACACTTAATTCCTATGCAGTTCAATAGATCCTTTGATGCTGTCTTATGTTTTAGTCCTTCTGGTGTAGACAGCCTATTTAAGTTAAACGCCTCATTAGACTCTAATTTAATCTGTATTGGTAATACGACAGCCACTTTGGCTAGAGAACATTCCAAACGTGTTTATGTTTCGAGTAAAACCACTGTAGAAAGCCTTATCGTAAAAGCTGTTCAGCTTTTACGATCTTAACTAAAAAATCCCGCTGTTTGGCGGGATTTTAATTTTAAAAGATAATAGGTTATTCGAAATCAGAAGCTGTAACTCCATCATTAAATGTCACCTCTTCTATTTTAATGTCAATAGTTTGTGGTCCTAAATCTTGACTTAACATCATAGGAACCATAACTCCATTTTTATTTGTATAATCGCTATACATAAGTTTAGACGTCATTTTTTGACCCATCTGTTCTGCTGTAGTTTCTGTAGCTAGTTTTAGCCCAGAATCTACGCTATAAAACTCTCTTATGTTTTCAGTTAATCTGATCACATAAGCATCTTCACCATTTATAGACTCTATGCCAGTAAGCTCTGCAGACTCTGAAACTTTTTGTTCAGAAAATAAGCCAGACATGATTTTAGCATCTTCTACTTGTTGCTCTGTATAGTCTGTTTTTTGACCTTGAGCTGCAGTGAAGCCTTTTTCACCGTCAAAAACTTGTTTTGATAATGTATTTCCATTCATTTGAACAAGCTCAAGCATTTTTCCATCCTTGGTCAGCTTTCGGGTAAAAGAGATACTCATCCCTTGCACAGAGGCATTCCCTTTCATCATCATGTTATTAAATGTAGAAACAACATCATTTCCTCCTATAGCTTTTATATAGCTGTCGTAAACGGAACTTACAGTGACGCCTTCAGGCAATTCTTTTTTGAATTCAGGTTTTTCGATAGGATTAGCATACTTATCGAAATATTGGATTGGATATCCTAATCTATCTAAGTTTTCAACCACTTCACTGCCTTTACCAACAATAACTACTCTGGCATTGTCTACTTTAAAATATTTTTTAGACACATCTAGAACATCTTCCGCAGACACCTTGTTGATGTTTTCCAGATAGTTTGCATAAAAGTCTTCAGGTAAGTTATTCCGCTTAATGTTAAGCGCGTAATTAGCAATGGTTTGTGGACGTTCTAAAGCCATTACAAAATTCCCGACATACTTGGCTTTTGCATTTTTAAGAATTTCAGGATCTACTGGTTCAGTACGAATAAGATCAATTTCTTTTATAAACTCTACAACAGCGCTATCAGCGACAGCATTACGAACCTTAGCACTAGCATCAAATCTAGATACACCATAACGGCTTGCTCCTAAACTAGAGTAAGCTCCATAGGTGTAGCCTTTGTCTTCTCGAAGGTTTTTAAACAAATAGCCTTCTCCTCCTCCACCAAGAATATTATTGGCCATCAATGCTGCAAAATAATCTTCATCGCTTTGCTTTAAACTCACATTATTTGTGATTGAAATTTCAGACTGTGATGCATTTGGTAAATCGATGAAATTGATTTCTGTAGTGGAAACATTTTCAGTTAATTCTGGATCTGAAACTTCTGATAAATCTTGTTTTTTCCAATCTCCAAAGTACTTTTTGATTTGCTTTTTGGCTTCTTTTGGTTCAATATCTCCAACTACCACAATATAGGCATTATTAGGTGCAAAAGTTTTTTTATAGAGGTCTTTGACATCTTGAAAAGTCACATTGTTTATTGTTTCTTCTGTAATAAATTCACCATATGCATGATCCTTACCATAAGCCAACGCACTAACAACCCGACTAGAAACTGCACTTAAATCTTTCTCCTGAGTCTTCAAATTTTCAACAAGCTTATCTTTCTCTTTTTGAAATTCTTCTTCTGTTAACAATGGATTTATAGTGGCATCTGCCATCAGTTCAACTATACGATCAGCATACTTTTTTAATCCACTACCAAAACCTCCACTAGATCCAAAGTTGATACTAGCGCCTAAGAAGTCTACTTCTTCGTTAAAATCGTCTTTAGAAATAGAAGTCGTTCCATTTCCTAGCATAGAAGATAATAAACTAGCTACACCAGCTTTATCTCCTTCTACTAAAGGCTTATTATCTATGCTTAATTGGTAAGATACACGAGGCAACTTATTGTTTTCAACCACCATTACAGTGATGCCGTTCTTTAATTTAGATTCCTTAGGTTTTTCTAAATTAATCGTTGGTTCTGGACCTGCTTCTGGCATTTGAGACCTGTCGATCTGAGCGCTGGCTCCAAGTGTTATCAAAACAACACCTATAAAAGTGACTAATTTTATTTTTAATGTTTTCATCTTAGTTATCTTCTTTTTTTGGTAAATACTCAATTTCTACACGCTGATTTGGGCTCAAATATTTTTTTGCCACATCTCTAATTTCCTCTCTGGTAATAGATTGGTATAAATCCAATTGGTTATTTATCAAATTCACATCATCATATAGCATATAATATGTAGCTAATGAGCTTGCAATACCAGCAACACTTGAGTTTGAGCTTACAAATTGGTTCTCAAACTGATTTAAAAGCTTTTGATAGTCACGTTCAGAAATTAATTCATTTTGCATTTTTGCAATTTCTTCATCCATTTCATCTAAAAGGGTGTCCAAAGCAACATCACCTTGCGGGAGTGCGAATAGTGCAAAGATGTTATAATCAACCTGACCCAAATTAACAGCCTGTACTTGTAATGCTAGCTTCTTCTCATCTACTAATTTTTTATAAAGCACAGAACTTTTACCACCGCTTAAGTAAGCAGAAATCATGTCCAATACAAAAGCATCTCTAGTTGATTGACCAGGTAATCTATAAGCTGCTAGCACTGCTGGAATTTGAATGTTTGCATCATAAGTAGTCACTTTTTTAGTTTCTGTTATTGGCTCTTCTTTAGGGAAATCTCTTTTTACTTCAGGTCTTGGTTTAACTTCACCGAAGTAATCTCTCACCATTTTAATAGTTTTTTCTTTGTCAATATCTCCAGCAACAATCAATACCGCATTGTTTGGTCCATAATATTTATCAAAATAAGCATTAAACTCTTCTAATGTAGCCGCGTCTAGATGCTCCATTTTTCCTATATTAGTATCCATATAAGGATGGGCCTCGAAAAGATTTTCTCCTATGACTTCCAATAGCTTTCCGTAAGGTCTGTCGTAGCTTTGACGTTTTTCTTCTTTAACGACTTCATTTTGAGTTTCAACCCCTTGTTCATCGATCACGGGATGAAGCATGCGTTCTGACTCTAGCCATAAGCCAAGTTCTAACTTGTTAGAAGGGAAGATTTCGTAATAATACGTTCTATCCTGAGAAGTGTTCGCATTAAAGGTCCCGCCATTGGCAGGTATGATTTTCATGAATTCACCACGTCCAATATTTTCTGAACCTTCAAATAACAAATGTTCAAAAAAGTGGGCAAAACCAGTACGGTCTCGTGGTCCATCCTTTCCTCCTACATCATACATAACAGATGTAATTACAACAGGCGCTGTGTTGTCTTGATGCAAGATCACGTGCAAGCCATTGTCTAAATTATATTCTGTAAATTCTACCTTTTGCGCATGGGCTAAAGTCATGAAAAATACAAAAAAAGATAACATAATAGTTTTAGTCATTTTTTTATTGTTTTAGTTGTAAATAATTGGTCTAAAAATAGGCAAATTGTTACAACAATTAGGATTTATAAATAAATTAATAAATCCTTAAGACTTTATTAATTTAACAGTAAATTCCTATCTACAAGTAATTTTAATATATTAGCAAACAAAACATATTCATGAATCGATTTGTATTATCCGTAAGATTTGGCATAGCGTTGACTTCGTCATTAATTGCTTATTTTTTGGTGCTGTCATTGTTTAACCTCCATATCAATCCTTTATTTAGTATATTTAATGGAGTTATTACTGGTTTTGCTATTTTTGAGTCCATTCGTTATAAAAGAATAGAAAAGAAATCCGAATACAATTACACCACTGGATTTCAAGCTGGGATTGTCACTGGTTTTTTGGCGACTATTATCTTTACGTTTTTTATGGCTGTTTATGCTACTGAAATTGACCCTGACTTTATAAGTAAAATTGCAGAGAATTTTTTTAATTCTTATAATACCGGTGTTGGTGTTTTTGCTTTTACAGTACTTTTATCAGGCTTAGCGACAACTATAGTCTTAACTCTTTCCTTTATGCAACTCTTTAAAAACAAGATTAAAGAGTAATTAAGGCTTCGGGTATTTTTATTGCTCGTTTATTTTTAAAGTACTATATTTGCAAACTATTTTTAGTAAAACAAAATAAATAAACACTATGTATGCAATTGTAGAGATAGCAGGGCAGCAATTTAAAGTTGCGAAAGATCAGAAAGTGTTTGTCCACCGTTTAAAAGAAGATGAAGGTACTAACGTATCCTTCGATAAAGTTCTTTTACATTCAGACGGAGACAACATTACTCTTGGCGCCCCAGCTATAGATGGTGCTTCTGTAGACGTTAAAGTCGTTAAGCACTTGAAAGGAGACAAAGTTATTGTCTTTAAAAAGAAAAGAAGAAAAGGATACCGTAAGAAAAATGGTCATCGCCAGTATCTTACAGAAATTCACATCGAAGGTATTTCTGTTTCTGGAGGAAAAAAGAATGTCACTGCTTCACCTAAAAAAGAGGAGAAGAATGCTGAGGCCAATGAAGCTAACCCAGACTTAAGTGAGCACACTGTTGCTGAGCTAAAAGAAATGGCTAAAGAAAAAGGCTTAGAAGGATACTCTGCTTTGAAAAAAGCAGAACTCATTGAGTTATTAAGTAAAAAGTAAATTAAACTTAAAAATTAAACATCATGGCACATAAGAAAGGTGTTGGAAGTTCAAAAAACGGAAGAGAATCACAATCAAAACGTTTAGGCGTTAAGATTTTCGGTGGACAGCTTGCTATCTCAGGTAATATTATCTTGAGACAAAGAGGTACTGCTCATAATCCTGGTGACAATGTATATGCTGGAAAAGACCATACATTACATGCTAGAGTTGATGGAATCGTACATTTCAAGAAAACTAAAAATGATAAATCTTTTGTTCATATTCAACCGTTTGAAGCATAACTAAGTATTCATTACATTTAAAAAAGCCCTTTAAATCATATTTAAGGGGATTTTTTTGTTTAGGTGTAACAAAATTATAGAAGTATTAAGTGAAACTTTAAAAACTAGTTTAAGTACAATGCAAATAAGGAACTTGCCCATTCCCTCCTATATTAAACATAAAAAGCAGTGGAAATAAAGCTATAATGCTAATTCAAAGGTTTTTTATCAGTTTTTGTGGCTTAACTTTACTAATGAATATAATTGGAGTCTAAAACTCTCATCATAAAAAAACAAAATTCCTATTATGTAATCCAAAGATGTTCCTAAAATAATAATACTGATAGTAAGGGTTTTGCTATTTTGAACGTATTCATTTCTTCTTTAATATTTGGTTAAATACAATAAGTTAGGTTGACTATTGTGTTCTAAATATTTGTATTCGTGCCATTGACTTCCCAAACAAAACTATCTTCATTAATTGACTTGTAGCCTACGTAGATGTATGTTGTTTTATAAACATGATTGTAATTTATTATGGGTTTGATTCCTGATGCTGTAAGATACGAGCCTAAATGGTTCATCATTCCAAATCTTGCTTCATCCTGAAAAATAAATTTACGGAGTCAAACTTATCTATATTTCGACTTAATTTAATCTGATATAACTCATTAGGGAGTCTCTAAAAAAGATTTTTTCAGCCTCCACATCTTTTTTATAATGGGATTTTTGAGTGCTTTTAAGTTTTGTCTTATAATACTGTATCAAATAATAGCGCAATAAATGATATTTAACATCCACTCCATATTGCTCATATAGCCATGAATTAGCTTCCCAATAGCCTAAAAAAGGTGTCGTGCTAGAATTAACACTATCTTTTAAATCTTGATGAATTTCTGAAGTTATTATTCTTGACTTAATAATCTTAAGTTGATCAGTCAATAAACCTTTTATTCCTAAGGCTACATATTTTTTAGTCCAACGCTGTTGGGTTCTTGGACTAATTTTTAAATATTTGCAAGTTCATCTCTGGTTTTAAGACGCTTGGTAAGAATAGATTCTAGCCAGATTATTCGTTTCTCAAGCCTATAACTCGATTGCCTCTTTCGAAGTGATTTTAGTCCAAACTCACTTTCTGTTATCTGGAATTAATAAGGTTTTGCGGTAGTTAAATTTAAATAATAACGACATTAATTATTTAAATTGTCAAAAAACAGCCATGAGTAGTACACTTACATATCAACTAATAGTAAAGGCTTTTCTAGTGGAACATATTTTTGAGCAATGATCAAATTTAAGTCCTTTTAATTTAAAGCTTTAAAAAAAATAACTTTGATATTAAAATAGAAGAAGCAAATCGCAAGTGATAGTCAATGAAACTCGTTTTGTTTTTAAGGTTTAAATCCAACGTTTGAAATTATAACAGTAATACAAGCCAATAGATTTGTTTCTCGCTATAAGGTTCATAACCAGTAAAGTTTAGAACCAAGCATTCCAAGGTATCCTAGATAGTATCAGCAATAGCGCTAAGGAATAAAAAATTGCAATCGTCCTAAATTTCTTATTGGAAACTAATTTATTTTTGTGCTTGCTATAGCCTACTGTTATAAGAACAATAGCGATAATCATAGTTAATGGGTGCTCAATGAGATACAATCTCAACACACTATCATTCATGACTCCTTTCATACCTACTTCAGAAAAAGCGGAGAAGTAAGGACTTACAAAATAAATTATAAAACCTATAAGCAATTGCATGTGGGAGACAATCAATGTAAAAAGTGAAATTCTAAAATCTTGAGGCCCAAAATATTTCTTCCCTAACGTCTTAATAATAGCGTTAAAGGTAGCGAGGGTAAGTACTAAAACAACTAGATAAGCCCAGTATGAATGAACAGTTTGTAAAGCTTGGTACATATTATTTATTTATCGTTTTCAAATAAGGCTTTTAATTCGGTAGCGTCTTTTGGTTTCATTTTACCAGCTAGGACTAAGCTAAGCTGTTTTCGCCTAAGAGCGGCATCATATCTCTCATTTTCGAGTTCTGTTTGCGGCTCTAGCCTTGGGACCGGAACTGGGTTGCCAGTATCATCCACGGCAACAAAGGTATAAATGGCTTCGTTAGCTTTAGATCGTCTACCGCTTTCTCTATCTTCTATCCATACATCTAGAAAAATCTCCATAGACGTTTTGAAACTTCTAGTGACTTTGGCTTCAACAGTTACAACACTACCTAGAGGAATGGCTTTGTTAAATGCAACGTGATTGACAGAAGCTGTTACCACTATACGCCTAGAATGCCTTCTTGCCGCAATACTTGCTGCTCGATCCATCCTAGCTAACAACTCTCCACCAAACAAGTTGTTGAGTGGATTGGTTTCACTAGGTAAAACCAAATCGGTTAGTATAGTCTTTGAATCTTCAGGATATTTAACTTCCATTACTGCTTTTTTGCAAAGATAAGGTTTGTAGTGTAAAAGGAATCTTAAAGTTGCTTAACAAATAGCCAAGCATTTGGATTCTCTATGGATTTTATCTTTCCAAGAGAATTTAAAGCCGATTCCTGATCGGAATAACTTGCAAAGGCCACTTGATGTAATCCATAAGCGTTTTTACCAATCAATGTAGCAGGATAGCCATCTTGTTGTAAAAGCTTAACTTTTCGTTCAGCATTAGCTTTAACTCTAAACGCTCCGGCTATGATATGGTATTTGGGTAAGATGGTTTCTACCTTTTTGGTTTCTAAGTCCAAATTGGAAAGCGTAAAATTAAATTTAGCAGCTTGTATTCTTTCCTGTAAGAGAGTTTCAGCCTTTAAAGATTCGGTATAGTTATGCGAAACCACATGGTCGTTGTATTGATGTAAACCAACAAAACCCGCCAAGCCTATAGCTAGAATTCCTATTGCTGCATATTTAAAATATGTTTTTGTTTTTGAAACGTCTTTTTCTTCTGAAGTTGACTCTGTTAGCGTGCGTTCAGGAGTGCCCTCTTTTTCAGCTTTATCTAAACTTAATTCAGATTTTGCTAAGCCTATTAAACCGAAAGCCTCCAGCCCAAAAGAGTCTACAAAATAATTTTCAGTTTCCTCAGGTTCGAAGGAAATCTTAAATTCTGTATCTAAGTAAAACATCCCTAATTTAGATAACTTAAGGATTTTGTCTTGGGATAAAGCAGTTAAAAAATCATCTACAAAAAGCTTAATTTTAAACTTTGCACTTTCAAAGTCCATAGATTCAGCTTTAGCAATTGTTTCTGCTAAAAGCCCATCTTGGTTCTGTATGGCTTTATTAAAGGTAACATGATTGGAAGGAGGCGTAAATCTATGCCCTTCGTCATCGTAAACCGATGATCTCTTTTGAGTTACAAATGCCCCGAAACCAGGAACAATAACGCATTCGTACCTGTAAAGTAATTGCTTTATATAGTTTTCAACCTTCATATAAACAAAGTTAATTTTTTTACTTACATAATTAACATTGCTCTAAAAAATTTTCTTAGTAAGATCGCTTTATTAACTTAAAACTTCAGTTTTATGCCTGAATATACCCCGAAAAAATAAGGCTGAAAATCTGTTGTATTACTTTGGAAGGTGTTGATCTGATACATCAGTTTTGGTTCTAAATTGAGAGATATTTTTTTTGAAATAGAATAGTCAAACCCAATCCCAAAATTAGCACTAAAACTAAAGTTGTTAAGGTTATCTGCTTCACCAATATTGGAGGATGTTTCACCTTCTTCAAAAAAGATTTCATTGTTATTAAGCATAAATGTGCTACCCCCTCCTAAAATATGAATCCCAAGTTTTGAATCTAATAAGGCGTATTCTACTTCTAAGGGAACTTCTAAAAACCCTAACTCGTGGCTTAGCCTTCCAGTCGAACTGAATCCGGAAGAAGATATTATGGAGTTAGAAGAAGCTTGGTTTCGGGAAGTAGCTTTTGAATTTGCATTGATTAATGAAACATTCCCTATTGAAGTTTTAGAGGCAAGATTATCCGACTGAAAACCTTGATCTCTGAAGGAAGAAGAAGAAGAAGATAAAATAACATCCTGAGTATTATACCCCATGGCAACTTGGTTAATTCCTGTCCTTATCTTAACCCTTCTGTTAATAGCATAAGCCACGTTTATACCATAAGACACATTTGCATTGCTGCTGGTTTTGCCTTGTAACTCTTCATTTATCGCATTTCCTCCATTAAATGAATTCATGAATACGGGAGCAATATTAGGTTGAATCTCCCATTGATGAGGGAGTTTTGTTTCCTCTATAACAATGTTTTTATTTTGCTCTTCTATCACATCAAATATGGACTTTTTCTTTCTATTTTCAGACTTTAACGTCTCACTTGCTATGGTCTTAGAGACTACAAAAGTTGATATTGAATTAGATACTAACGATGTAAAAGGCATACTATCAGGATTAACTGAAGTTTGAGCCAATCTTGAAGAACTCAATCTGTTTTGCTTAACCTTTCTTACCGTTTCTTCAATTTCTATGATAGGTTGGAAAGTGAAAAGTGATTCTAGATTATTCTCATATTTTGTTAATCGATTGTTGACCGAGCTAAAACCATATTCTTGTTTTGTGAGAGTTTCCAACAAACCTGTTCCTCGTATCTTTAGATTTTCGAACGATCTAGTCGTCAAAATAGGGTTTTGCTTATTAATTTTATTCTGATAGAAAAACCCTATCGAGAAAAACAAAGTAAGCATTGCTGCAATGGAAGCCGCTCTCCACCAAAATGGAATAATTTTATTTCTGCGTTTTTTTTCAGACAGTTTTTTCTCAATACCCTTCCAAACTTTTGGAGAAGGAGATTCTTGAAAGTCTTTAAAACTTTCTTGAAACAGTCGGTCGATATGTTTTGAAGGTCTCATAACTTAATTATCAATTTTATAAGAATACATTCCTTCTTCGTTGATGGCATTTATTTTTTTACGTAAAATATCTTTGGCTCTAGAAAGGTTAGATTTTGAAGTACCCTCCGATATCTTGAGTTTTAATGCAATTTCATTATGCGAAAATCCATCAAGGACATAAAGGTTAAATACAAGTCTATATCGGTTTGGTAAATTTTGGATACAGTTCAACAGAAAAGATAGAGAGTAGTCTTCATCAACTACATAAGCGTCATCTGCTTGTAAAGCATCCTCATTTACAAGTTCAAAAACCTTCTGACTTCTATAACGTTGCAAGCAAATATTAACCGTAATCCGTTTTAACCACCCTTCAAAGGACCCCTTATGTTCAAACTGATGTATCTTTTCGAAAATTTGAATAAAAGCATCTTGAAGATTATCTTCTGCCTCTGCATAATTTCTTGAATATTTTAATGAAATACTAAATAGCACACTTGAAAACATCTCATACAAAAGTTTTTGTGATGAGATATCCTGGTCTTTACAGCGCTTTATTAGTTTTTTTAATTCCATTTATTCTATAACAATAACTTCTTTATCTATATAAACAGGATCACCTTCATCATCAAAATCCTTTAAAAATTTAAAAATGAAATTAGTTTCAAATATATTGACAAATTCCAAATCTTTTAATTCAGCTAATGCATCTTGGCTACAATTTGAGGCTTGTGTGAATAACGTAACCGCTCTAACGAAAACCAAACTATCCCCTTGTGGTAAAACTTCAAAGTTTGAAAAGATGTGACAGTCAGAGTCCTTTTGGTAAGTAACCTCTAGAGAATAAGGTTCTCCAATAACCATCGTGTCGGGTACATTAGCACTCAAAACAGGAGAGACTTGAGTGCTTTGAAAAAAACCATCATCGTCTACATCGCATCCTATCAAAACAAACGCACTAAAAAATAATACACTAAAAGTTTTACTCTGTAATTTCATTAGTAATTGTTTATTAATAGACGAGCTGTTCTTAAAAAGGTTGCGTTGATAAATGTAATAAACTTATATCACAAAAAAAACCGAGGTTTAAAACTCGGTTCTTTCGTAAATCTTTTAAATCGAAAATTTATTTTAATTACCTTCCTTGGCCACCTTAATGGCTTTTATAATCTTCACTTCTAATTCTTCCATAAGCTCAGGATTGTCGAGAAGAAGTGTCTTTACTGCGTCTCTACCTTGCCCTAGCTTTGTCTCTTCATAGCTAAACCAAGACCCTGCTTTCTTGATAATTTCATAATCAACACCAATGTCTATAATTTCACCTATTTTTGAAACACCAGTTCCATACATGATATCAAATTCTGCCATTTTGAAAGGTGGAGCCACTTTGTTTTTAACCACCTTAACACGGGTTTTGTTTCCGAGTACATCACTATTGGAATTTTTAATTTGAGTAGATCGTCTTATATCCAATCTTACAGAAGCATAAAATTTAAGTGCATTACCCCCTGTAGTTGTTTCTGGATTCCCAAACATTACCCCAATTTTCTCCCTCAATTGGTTAATGAAAATCACCGTACAATTGGTTTTGCTAATTGTAGAGGTCATTTTCCTTAATGCCTGAGACATCAATCTTGCATGAAGGCCCATTTTGGAATCTCCCATTTCTCCTTCTATTTCACTTTTTGGAGTCAAGGCTGCAACAGAGTCAATAACAATAATATCTATGGCTCCAGAACGAATTAAGTTTTCAGTAATCTCTAAAGCTTGTTCACCGTGGTCTGGTTGAGAGATAATTAGATTATCAACATCGATGTTTAAATTCTTTGCATAGGTTCTGTCAAAGGCATGTTCTGCATCAATAAAGGCAGCAATACCTCCAGCTTTTTGAGCTTCTGCAATAGCGTGCAGTGCCAAAGTTGTTTTTCCTGATGATTCTGGTCCATATATTTCAACAACTCTTCCCCTAGGGTAACCTCCAACACCCAGAGCCAAATTCAGGCCTAAAGAGCCGGAAGAAATCGCTTCTATGTCTTGAACAGCTTGGTCACTCATCTTCATCACCGTTCCCTTACCGTAAGTCTTGTCTAGCTTGTCTAAAGTCAATTGAAGGGCTTTCAACTTTGCATCTTTCTCGCTATTCTCTTTTGCCATGTTTTTTATTTGAATTCGTTTTTTGTAAAAATAGTATTTCTTTTTAATATTGTTGTTATTCACGCAACCATTCGTTTATTGTGTATCTTAATATTAAAGATAGAATTTGAAATTTCTAATTAAAACATCTATAACTAATGTACACGGGGTATCATTCTCATTTACCACCGTGTGTAGTTGTAAAATCGATGGGGGCTGACGTTGTTATATTTTGACTATTATAAAAATGTATAACAACGAATTAGCCAAACTTTGTTGTTTTTGACAACATTTTAAAAAAGCCCTGAATTTCAGGGCTTTTTTCATTGAAGAAAATTTGGTCATATTATTAACTTACTTTTAACATATTGGGTTTTTTTTGAATAGGTAGATCAAAAATCCTATTTTATATTTGTTTTATCATTGACCACTAACTGGTGTGTGATTTATAAAGAAGAGGCGAGAGACAGGCTCCGCGACCCTCGGCAACCTCAACAAAGTGTTGAAAGGTGCTAAATCCTGCCCGATAAGGGACCTATAAATTAGAAAAATGAATTACTCTTTTCCTAAAACTACTTTACATTTTCTATTCAGTTTGAATAGAATGTCGCACTTCATTTTATCAGGTATTTTAAGCTTGCTTTATATGCGAATGCTTAAGCCTATGCCATGTACTGTTTCTATGTGCGCATAGGCTTTCTACGATTCCTAATCAAGCTCAGTGCTTTCAATTCTGGAGGCCAATCGAGCATTCCCATTTTAAAAATTATAAACGTTTATTTATGTCTACATCATTAAAATTCGAAAGTTTACAACTTCATGCAGGTCAGCAAGCAGATCCAACTACAGGTTCTATAGCCGTGCCAATTCATCAAACTTCCTCTTATCAATTTCAAAATTCAAAGCACGCTGCAAGGCTTTTTGGGTTAAAGGAATTTGGGAATATCTACACAAGGATTATGAATCCCACTACAGACGTTTTTGAAAAACGCGTAGCCGCATTGGAAGGTGGCGTATCTGCAGTAGCGACTTCATCTGGAATTGCCGCTCAATTTCTAGCACTGATTACCATCTTACAAACCGGTGAAAATTTCGTTTCTACATCTTATGTTTATGGAGGAACTTTCAATCAATTCAATGTCACCTTTAAGAAGCTAGGTATCGATGCTCGATTTGCCAATGGTGATGAGCCTAGCTCGTTTGAAGCCCTTATCGATGATAAAACAAAAGCGATCTATCTTGAAACCATAGGTAATCCAGAATTCAACATTCCAGATTTTGATGCTATAGCTCAGATCGCACAGAAATACCACATCCCTCTTATTGTTGATAATACCTTTGGAGCTGGAGGCGCTATTGCACAGCCTATAAAACACGGTGCCAATATCGTCACTAGTTCAGCAACCAAATGGATTGGAGGGCATGGAAACAGTATTGGAGGAATACTTGTTGATGCAGGTAACTTCAATTGGGCTAATGGAAAATTTCCGGGGTTTACAGAACCTTCCGAGAGTTACCACGGACTTAAATTTTGGGAAGTCTTTGGTGAAAGTAACGAGCTTGGTCTGCCAAATGTTGCTTTTGCCATCAAAGCGAGAGTGGAAGGCTTACGTGATTTTGGACAAGCTATAAGTCCTTTCAACTCATTTCTCCTGCTTCAAGGCTTAGAAACTTTATCTCTAAGAACCGAGCGACATTCTGATAATGCCTTAAAACTTGCTCACTATCTCAATGAACATCCAAAAGTGGATTATGTCAATTATCCTGGTTTAGAAAGTTCTCCCTATCATGAAAATGCTAAAAAATATTTACGTAAAGGTTTTGGAGCTGTTTTGTCTTTCAAACTTAAAGGCACTTTAGAAGAAGCAGACCAACTGGTAGACTCTCTTCAGTTGATTATCCATACTGCCAACGTTGGAGATGCTAAAACATTAATAATTCATCCCGCATCTACCACACACCAACAGCTAGATGAAGAAGAGCAAAAAGCCTCTGGTGTCTTTCCAGGACTCCTTCGAATATCTGTAGGCATAGAACATATAGACGATATTATTAACGACTTAGACCAAGCCTTGTCTAACCTATAACATCTAAAACTATGAGTATTTCAAATTTTTCAATCAACGGGTCTAGTATCAACGCAACACTATACCAAGGACATTCAAGACAGTTCAATTTTCTTGTAGATGAACCTCATGAACTAGGCGGGCAAGATTTAGCTGCAAATCCTGTAGAATATTTATTAGCAGGCTACGCAGGATGCCTCAATGTTGTTATAAATCTAGTCGCCAAAGAACTTGGTGTGAAGATTTATGACATGAAAATCAACATCAACGGAAATATAGATGCTGCTAAATTTTTAGGCCATAGCGATAAGACCAGAGCAGGGTTCCAATCTTTGGATGTAGATATAAATTTTGTGACGAATGCAACTCAAGAGAGTATTGACTTTCTTTTAAAAAACGTAAAGAAAAGATGCCCTATCAACGATAACTTGAGTAACGATACGCCTATCCATTACCATATCCATAAATCATCCTATAAGGAAGAAATTCATGCCTGAAATTTTTAAATACCAAGACCCCTTTCAATTGGAAAACGGAGAAGTCCTTCCAGAACTAGAACTTTCTTATAGCACCCTCGGGAAACTAAACAGAGAAAAGTCCAACGTCATTTGGGTCTGTCATGCGCTAACGGCAAATGCACAACCAGAAGACTGGTGGAGGGGTCTTATTGGAAATGAAAAAGGAATTGATACGGAAAAGTATTTTATAGTGTGCGTCAACATTATCGGTTCTTGCTATGGAAGTACCAACCCTAAAAGCATTAATCCAGAAACAGGAGAAGTCTATGGATTAAATTTTCCTCTATTTAGCATACGAGACGTCACTAAAAGTTTGGAGCTATTGAGTGAGGCCTTGGAAATTGAACACATACAATTTCTGATTGGAGGCTCCATGGGAGGAATGCAGGCTATGGAATGGGCCATCGAAAAACCTAATAAAATTAAAAATCTAATTCTATTAGCAACCAATGCAAAACATTCCTCTTGGGGAATCGCCTTAAATGAAACTCAACGCATGGCTATAGAAGCTGATTCTACTTTTTATAGAAAGGAAACAAATTCTGGTAAAAAAGGGCTTGAGGCTGCAAGAGCTATTGCTTTATTGAGCTATAGAAATTATAACACCTATAGATATACTCAAGTAGACCAAGAACATACAGCGGATCATTTTAGAGCTTCCACTTATCAGAAATATCAAGGAGAAAAATTTTCGAAGCGTTTTAATGCTCGGTGTTATTGGTATTTATCCAAAGCTATGGACAGCCATAATGTTGGGAGAAACAGGGGTAATTGTAAAAAAGCTCTGGCAAAAATTAAAGCTAAAACTTTGGTCATAGCTATCCAAAGTGATCTTTTATTTCCAGTGGAAGAGCAAAGGTTTTTGACTCAATATATCCCGAAAGGAAAACTAGAAATTATAGACTCTATCTATGGTCATGATGGATTTTTGATTGAAGTAGAAAAGATAAAATCATTATTCTGCAAACATTTTAAACTGTAACCAATGCCACAACAAATAACTATTGGACTTTTTGGATTTGGGAGTGTAGGGTCAGGAATTTACCACGTCTTAAAAAGAAAGTCCATTTCCAGGATTCATCTCAAAACCATCGTCGTTAAAAACCCAAATAAACCTAGGTCTATAGACGCTTCACTATTGAGCTATGAGGCTGAAGACATTTTGAAAGATGATTCCATTAATGTCGTACTTGAGCTAATTGACGACGCTGAAGCAGCTTACCATATTGTAAAAGAAGCCTTAAAGAGTAAGAAACATGTGGTCACCGCCAACAAGAAAATGCTGGCTTATCATTTTAAAGAACTTGTTAGTCTTGCTCAAAAACAAGGTGTAAGTTTACTTTACGAAGCTTCAGTTTGTGGGAGTATTCCTGTTTTAAGGACCTTAGAAACATCTTTTGCTTACGACAATTTAAACTCCTTAAAGGCCATAAGCAATGGTACGAGTAATTATGTGCTTACCCGCTTATTTCAGGAACCGCAACCTTTTGAAGATATTATCACAGATGCTCAAAAACATGGTTTTGCAGAATCGGACCCTACCTTGGATATAGACGGATGGGACTCCAAGTTCAAGCTTATCATAAGTAATTACCATGCTTTTGGAGTGTTAAATACACCTGATGAAATTTTAAACCTTGGTATAAGACATGTAAAACCAGAGGACGTTGAATTTGCAAAAGAGAATAATTTCAGCATAAAATTAATTGGCCATTCTAACCTAGACGATCAAGGATTAACGGCATACGTTGCACCGCAATTTATACCGACAACCGAAGCCATAACTTCTATAGATTTCGAAAATAATGCAGTCCAAGTCGATGCTGAATTTGCTCATGAACACCTTTTAAAGGGGAAGGGTGCAGGTAGTATTCCAACAGCAAGTGGCGTCCTTTCCGACTTAGTTTCACTATTTGAAGATTACTCCTATGGCTATTCTAAAGCCAGTCAAAACCCTGTTGAATTTAATAGTGAAAAGCTTGTTAAGGTTTATCTGTCTTCATACCATCGCGAAGACCTACAACCTATAAAATTTAAAACAGAAATTCTTTGTGGAACCCAAAAGAACCTTCAGTATAAAATTGGAAAAATATCAGTTAAAAGTCTACAACAACAGGTTGCTGAACTTTCCTCTGATCTCTTTATAGCTGTATTTCCAGATTAAACTCACTTTTGTTTGGCCTAGGACATTTAGCTTTGAGAAGCTATCAAGTGACGTTTCGAACCTGGCTGAATGCTCCAAGCAGACAGGTTTATTTCAGAATCAAAAATAATTTGGAAGTCAATTTAATTATAGACCCTCATACAATTTCAGGGAGACAAGACTTAGTTTCAAGACTGCTTTTTTTGTAAATCCAAAACAATTACTTTTGCAATTACAATCATTTTTTTTAACCAAAACATCAGTATAGCATGCAACTGTACAATAAACTAAGTTCAAAAGAAAGGGAGGAGCTTATTGAACAAGCAGGCGAAGAACGTTTCACCCTTTCTTTTTACAAGTATCATCATCTTGAAAACCCTAAGGAATTTCGTGACCACCTATTTATCAATTGGAATGCATTGGATGTTTTAGGTAGAATTAATATCGCAAAGGAGGGTATAAATGCTCAACTTTCTGTACCTGCCAAGAAATTTGATCAATTTAAACACTTTCTAGATGGCATCGATTTCTTAAAAGATGTTCGTCTCAATATTGCCATACAACATTATGATAAATCATTCCTAAAACTTAAAATCAAGGTTAGGCCTAAAATAGTGACAGATGGGCTTAACGACTCAACCTTTGATGTCACTAACAAAGGAATCCACGTAGATGCCAAAAAATTCAATGAATTGATTGAAGATCCAAACACTGTTTTGGTAGATATGAGAAATCATTACGAAAGTGAAATCGGCCATTTTAAAAATGCAGTGACTCCAGATGTGGATACCTTTAGACAATCTCTTGATATTATAGAGGAAGATTTAAAAGATCATAAAGAAGATAAGAACCTTGTTATGTACTGTACCGGTGGTATTCGCTGCGAGAAAGCTAGTGCTTATTACAAGCACAAAGGCTTTAAAAAAGTCTATCAATTAGAAGGTGGAATTATAGAGTATGCAAGGCAGGTAAAAGACAATAGCCTAGACAATAAATTCTTTGGAAAAAATTTTGTGTTCGACGATCGCCGAAGTGAGAAAATCTCTGAAGATGTGATTTCAAAGTGCCATCAATGTGGAAAAACATGTGATATCCATGTGAATTGTGCTAATGATGGTTGCCATCTTTTATTTATTCAATGCGAGGAATGTGCGAAGAAAAGGGATGGGTGTTGTTCTGATGTATGCCAAGATATTGTTCACTTACCCTATGAAGAGCAAAAGAAATTGAGATCTGGTAGACTCGCTTGGAGCAAAGAGTTTAAGAAAGGGCGATCGCCAGTTTTAAAATTTAAATAATATCAATTTAAACCTGTAATGTCGTGTAAAATCAGTTTCTTTTTCACTTAATAATCGTCATAAAATAGAACCGTAATAAGTGCTATTCTTATATTTTTTTCCTCAACTAAGTAAATAACCTGTGATGAGCTGCGTCGTAGTCTAACTCAAATTTTTGATATAACATTTAAAAATTAAATTGGTATAAAAGCGAAATAAACTAAGCTTCTACAGGTTTAGCTTTATCCTCCTTTTTCTGCTTTTTCTTGCGATTGGAAATATAAACTCCAAACAAGATAACGACTCCAGCTGCTAACTGATAAAGGTTGAATTTCTCTCCATCCAAAAATCCCCAAAACAAAGCAACGATTGGAATAAGATACGTCACTGATGTAGAAAATACAGGATCTGAAAGCTGGATTAACCTATTGAAAAGTATCTTGGCTAGTGCTGTTCCAAATAAAGCTAATAAAACAATATAGCCTAAGGAAGTCTGTACTGTCTCCTGAGCTAAAAACTCTACATCGAAAAAATCAGTAAAGATCAGAATCGCAAATGCTGGTGGAATCAATACTAAAAAGGATCCAGTTGCTATACCTAATGCGGAAATGTCATCTAAGTAAGTTTTTAAAATGTTAGCATTGAAGGCATACATCAAAGAAGCAATCACAGGTAAGACACCAAACCAGTAATTTTGATTTGGGTTTAAAGAGGCCCCCGCCAAAATAAGAAGGACGGATCCTGCCAAGCCTACTATCACTCCAGTGAATTGTTTTTTAAAAAATTGCTTGCTGAAAAATAAAACACCTGTAATAAGAGCTAGCAAAGGAACTGTAGAATTCAAAATAGAAGCGATAGTACTATCAATCTCAGTTTCAGCATAAGAAAATAATAGGGTCGGAAACATAGTGCCGATAAACCCTGAAATAATAATCCATTTCCACTGACTTTTCTTGATTTGCTTAACTTTTTTGAAACCGATAATCACAAGAAATATTCCCGTAATTAGAACCCTTAAAGCCGTCAATTGAAGTGGAGAAAAACCGTCTAGACCTTTCTTTATGAGTATAAACGAACTTCCCCAAAGCAAGGCTAAAGAGAAAAGAAAAATCCACTTTAAATAATTTGAATTCAAATCTTATATTTTTTGCAAAAGTGTATTTTATATATGAATTCAATTAATAAATTCGGGTTAAAAAATGAGGGTTTTTTGTAAATTTCTAAAGACTATTCATCCATTTGTGGATACCAGTCTAATAGCTCTACATTAATAGATGGATTTTTTGCATTGACCAAAGTCTTAAACCTTTCAACATCAGAAAGTCCACCTTGGCCACGATAATGGTAAGGGTAGACTTCTTTAGGCTCAAAAGCTAGGACACCTTCTGAAGCTGATTCTACATCCATAGTGTAAGGTAAGTTCATACAAATAAAAGCTTTGTCGATCTCTTTCAAGTTGCGCATTTCGTCCACATCATCAGTATCTCCAGAAAAATAGACTCTAAAGCCGTCTTTTTCGACCACGTATCCATTTCCGCTCCCCTTTACATGGTGAACTTCACTTGCATCCCCTTGATTATACATCGCTATTCCTTCAATAGTAAATCCATTCACCTCTATTGACTCTTCATTACCTAAAATAACCAATTGATCAGAAAGCTCCTCATCAATACTATCCGCAACTGCTTTTGGAAGAATTATTTTTGTTGCTGAAGTTGAAACAGCTTTTAAAGTCTCTAGATCGAAGTGGTCACCATGAATATCAGTCACCAAAATAATACTGGGCTCTGGCTGATTCTCAAAAGCCTCTTTTCCACCCACAGGGTCTATATAAAAAACTGTAGAGTTCATTGTAAATACGGCTGTTGCATGTGAGATTGGCGTAATACTAAAATCAGTTATTTCCTCTTCTATGGAAATAGCTTGTTCTTCGTTTTTAGTGGTATTTTCCTTTTGGGCTGTATCCTTTTTACATCCGATTAGAACTACTAAACTTAATATAACTAGTGCTATTGATTTCATCATAAATTTAAATTTTTGCTACACGATTAAAATAAGTAAATTAATATTAAAGAAGCTTTGTATTTTTTTTACTAAATAGAAAAAGCCTGAAAAGTGGTGAAACTTCTTATTTCCATTTCAAGGTTTCCATTAAATGCCTTATATCTCTTTTAAGATAATGTGCTGCAGGAAGAATAGAGTCATAGTTGGGTTTAGCCTCAAAGTATATGGCTCCTGTAAGAAAATGAGACGTACTATCTGTTAAATAAAACTGAGCTTGTGAAGCAGCATCGCCTTCTACTTCATAAAAGTTACCCGAGGTTTTGTTTTTCTCATTTTGATAAATACTTGCTTCAATGAGATCTGCTTTTATGGTGTGTTTTTCTGGTAATTTTTGTGCGTCTATAAGTAACTCTCTTAAATTATTATTGACAGGGGAGTACGTCAAATATATTTTTGCATTCATTTTTGGATAGTTCAAGTTTATCCAACAAGGCCGGTTTGGATTTTTTATGTCAACTTCTGCTGCTGAATTTTTTTCAAAAGAGAAAGGGCAATCAAATTCTACTTGTTTAAAACTTGAAGTATCGTAAGTTAAGGCTAAAAATCCAGAGGGTTTTGGCTGTGGCGATTCTCCACAAGATGCGGATAAGACAAGGAGTAAAACTAAAACTGACTTCCTCATCTTATTCGGTTTCTTCTGGGTTAATTTTTACTTTAAGTTGAACAATTCGCTTACTATCTAAAGCTTCTACAGTAAAGTCGAAGTTATTGAACTTGATTAGCTGTTCTTTCTTTGGAAAGCCTTTTGACGATTCCAGTACAAATCCAGCAAGTGTCTCTGCTTCGCCTTTATTATGTTCGAATTCATCAATTTTAATATCGCTTAACTTCAATATTTTATAAAGGTCTTTTAGTTGTATTTTACCTTCAAAAACATAGGTTGAATCGTTTATTTTAGAATAAATAACATCATCATCATCAAACTCATCGCTGATGTCTCCAACAATTTCCTCTATAATATCTTCCAAAGAAATCAATCCACTAGTTCCTCCATATTCATCTACGACGATGGCTAAATGATTTTTTTGCTCTTGGAAGTCTGTTAATAAATCATCTAGTTTTTTATTCTCTGGGACAAAATAAGGTTCTCTAACCAAGGACTGCCAGTTGAAATATTTTTGCTGAAGATGAGGCAACAAGTCTTTGATATAAAGTATTCCTGTAATATTATCCACATTGTCCTCATACACTGGAATTCTAGAGTAACCATGTTCTATAATTTCAGCGATAACTTCAGAGAAATGCTGCTCTACATTCAATGCAAAAATGTCTAGTCTTGGTTTCATGACTTGCTTTGTATCTGTGTTTCCAAAAGAAACAATACCCTGCAAGATTTTCTTTTCATCTTTGGAGGTATCCTCCTCATTCGTCAATTCTAAAGCTTGAGATAATTGATCTACGCTTAGGTTGGTCCTTTGCTTACCAAACTTGCTTTGTATGGTATTGGTAATTGACCGCATTGGGAGACTAAGCGGAGTAAGTAAGCGGTCTAGAATACTTAGCGGCAAAGCCATGAAATGAGCAAATTCTATGTTATTTCGATTGGCATATACCTTAGGTAGGATTTCTCCAAACATCAAAATAAGGAAAGTCACTACGCCAACATCTATGATGAATCTGAGGCTAATCCCAAAAAACAAAGTAGTTGATTCTCCATAAAACGCATCACTTACAGAAGCATATAGCAAGACGATTGAGATATTTATAAAGTTATTAGCAATAAGAATTGTAGCCAATAACTTTTTGGGTCTATCCAACAAATCGATAATAATTTGTTCTTGTTTAGACACATTGCCTTCTTTCACATCAAAATCTGATGGCTTTAATGAAAATAAAGCCACTTCTGACCCAGAAATAAGGGCGGATGCAATGAGAAGTATAAAGAAAAGTATGATTTTGACTACATCAATAATTTCCAATGCTGAAAAAAAGATGAGACACGAGGGACCGGGTTCCAAAATTGAATTGATTTTTGTTTAAAAGGGTAGATCATCTTCTTCCTCTTTCATAGCCTCAGGCTTTGAAGGTGGTTTTGAAGCAGTTTTTTGTTGAGCAGAAGGGTCTTGAATTTGGGGTCCAGGAGTAACAGGATCCTTTGGTGTTAAAAATGTAAATTCCAAACACTGTATCTCTGTAGAATATCTATCCATTCCTTTTTCATCCTGCCATTTTTTGGTTTTAATACGTCCTTCTATATATACTTTATCCCCTTTTTTGAGGTATTTTTCACAAACTTCAGCAGCCTTATTTCTCACAACTATAGTGTGCCATTCTGTATTGCTTACTTTTTCGTTGGTAGCTTTATTAATGTACTCTTCATTAGTGGCCAAAGGAAAGCGGCCAATACAATTCCCACCTTCAAAATAATGCATCTTTACCTCATCACCAGTATGGCCTATGAGCATAACTTTATTGAGTGTTCCTGCCATGATTTGTAATTTAATGTAAATGTAAGAAAAAGAATTATGCTAAAGAAAATTCAGATTCTATAAAATTTTGAATAAGAACAGGAACTGGAAGTTTATGTAACTCCTTTAAACTATGGGTTTCTATTCCTTCTAAAAGTTTTAGTTTAGATAGGCTATCAACAGAAGAAACTTGAATAAACGTCGCCATAATCTTTCGATGAGAAAGCAAATGAACTATTGGGGTTTCATTCAATTTTTCAATACGATCTATATGGATATCACCTGTGTCTAGGAGAGCCTTTATGTCTTCTGAAGAAGGTGTTTCTAAGGGCTCTTCAGATTCTAATAAAGGAAATTGATAAAGACCTCTCCATATTCCTGCTCCTCTTCTTTTCTGAACAAGGGTTACGTTATCTTGATCTTTAAAAATCAAATAATTAAAGTAGCGTTTCTTAACGATTGTCTTCTTGAGTTTTACGGGAAGTTCTTCGACTTTCCCAAGTTGATAGGCGACACAATCCTGCTGAAATACACAAAACATGCATTTTGGAGATTTGGGACGACAATGTAAAGCACCAAACTCCATGATAGCTTGATTGTAGGTTGCAGGGTGGGAGGTATCCATAAGTTGCTGAGCTTTGGTTTTGAATTCCTTGACACCTTCAGAAGAATTAATGGGCGTGTGAATTCCTAGAAATCTTGAAACAACGCGTTGTACATTTCCGTCGACTACCGCTACAGATTCATCAAAAGCAAAAGAAGCAATGGCTGCAGCGGTATAATCGCCAACTCCCTTTAAGGTTTTAAGGTCTTTAAAATTATCTGGGAACTTCCCTTTTAAGGTTTCACTAACATACTTTGCAGTAAAGTGAAGATTTCTTGCCCTGGAATAATACCCTAAACCTTGCCATAATTTCATCACCTCATCCTCTTTAGCTTTGGCGAGATTGTGCACTGTAGGGAAATGTTCTGTAAATTTTTGAAAGTAAGGCAGGCCCTGTTTAACTTGGGTTTGTTGCAAAATAATTTCACTCAGCCATATCACATAAGGATCTTTTGTATGTCGCCAAGGCAAATCTCTTTTTTCGGCTTCATACCAATCTAATAAACGTTTAGAGAAATCCATTATTTACTTTTTTGCAAGTATAATTCATATCCGCCTACTATTTAGGGCATTGTGTTTAATTATTGCGGATTAATTAGTTATATTTGCAGGCTCAAAAAAATCTAGGATTAATCCTAAATAAATAATTTTGAATTATGACGAAAGCAGATATTGTAGCTAACATTTCAGACAAACTCGGTTTGGAAAAAGGTGAGGTCCAAGCTACTGTAGAAACCTTTATGGATGAAGTTAAGAATTCTTTAGAAGGTGGAGATAATGTGTATCTCAGGGGTTTTGGAAGTTTTATCGTAAAGACTAGAGCAGAAAAGACAGGTAGAAATATCTCAAAAAACACAACAATTAAGATTCCTGCGCATAATATTCCAGCATTTAAGCCTGCCAAAATATTTGTAGAAGGAGTCAAACAGAATGTTGAAGTAAAATAAATTTTAATAATCAATAAAAAATAAAGCTTATGCCAAGCGGTAAAAAAAGAAAAAGACATAAGGTAGCTACTCACAAAAGAAAGAAAAGAAGTAGAGCTAACCGTCACAAGAAAAAGTAGTTAAAAACTACTTTTTCTCATTAAAAGCGTTCTTTGACTTCGAAATTTATAATTTAAATTTTTGTATCTTAAAATTGTAACCCTAACCTCAGCAAGGCTACGGTTACTTATGTATAATTTCGTTTGTAATAAAATTACAGACTCTTAAATCTAATACGCGTGAATAAGGAATTAATAGTACGTTCTAGTTCCGACGCTGTAGATTTTGCCTTATTAAAAGATGGAAGACTCATAGAGCTTCATAAAGAAACAGAAGGATTTGATTTTTCTGTTGGAGATATTTTTCTAGCTAAAATTAGAAAAGCTTTACCTGGACTCAACGCCGCATTTGTAAATGTTGGCTACGAGAAAGATGGTTTTTTACACTATCATGACTTAGGACCAAACGTCAAAACCATGTTGAAGTTTGTTAAAAAAGCAACATCCAATCAAATGAAAAATTTCTCATTGAGAGATTATCCATTTGAACAAGAAATAGATAAAAATGGATCCATAGCTGATACGCTACATTCCAACCAATCTATTCTTGTACAAGTTGTAAAAGAACCCATCTCTACAAAAGGCCCAAGATTAAGCAGTGAGCTTTCTCTTGCAGGCCGCTATATTGTTTTAGTTCCATTTTCGGATAGAGTTTCAGTTTCACAGAAAATTGAAAGTAAAGAAGAAAAAAGCAGACTAAAGCGACTGGTAAAAAGTATTAAACCCAAAGGTTTTAGTGTCATCATCAGAACAGTTGCCGAAGGCAAAAAAGTAGCTGATATTGACAAAGACCTTCAAAATTTGATGAAACGATGGGAAAATATGTGCAGAAAACTCAGTAAAGCACATCAACCCTCGAAAGTTTTGGGTGAGCTTAATAAAGCTTCATCAATATTAAGAGATATTTTCAACGATTCGTTTACCTCAATTTGTATAGACGATGATGTTATTTTCACACAGATAAAAGATTATGTCGGAAAAATTTCTCCAGATAAAGAATCTATAGTTTCCAATTATGACTCTAAAGTTCCAATTTTTGAAAAATACGGCCTCGAAAGACAAATAAAAACGTCTTTTGGGAAAACCGTAACTATGAAAAAAGGAGCTTATCTAGTCATTGAGCATACAGAAGCGATGCACGTGATAGATGTTAACAGTGGAAACAGAAGTAATAAGGCCAAAAATCAAGAAGATACAGCGCTCGAAGTCAACATGATAAGTGCTACAGAAATAGCACGTCAGTTGAGATTAAGAGACATGGGAGGAATCATAGTCGTAGATTTTATCGACATGAATAACCCAGATAACAGAAGAAAACTTTACGAACATCTCAAAGATGAGATGAGCGATGATAGAGCAAAGCATAAAATTTTACCCCCAAGTAAGTTTGGATTAATCCAAATCACGAGGCAACGAGTTCGACCAGAAGTAAACATTAAAACTCGAGAAAAAGATCCCAATGCTGATGGTGAAATAGAGGCTCCTATTATAATTGTAAACAAAATTAATATAGATCTGCAAAAAATCTTAAAGAAAGGCACTAAAAAAATTACGCTTACTGCGCATCCTTTTATTGCTGCTTATCTCATGAAGGGCTTCCCTTCTCCGAGAAGCAAGTGGTTTTTTGATTCCAAAAAGTGGGTTAAAATTCAACCACGAGATGCTTACAATTACTTAGAGTATCATTTTTATGATCATGATGGCACTCTTATCAAAGTTTAGTTATTACCAAAAAATTTTTGAAACCCCGTACTCTATTATAGAGTACGGGGTTTTTTGTTTTTATACTTTTGCAGTCTTAATTTTCTTTTTAAACCATGGCTAAGAACACTTTTCATTCCAAAAAATCGCTTACAGTAGATGAAGCTTTACTGAAGATGATGAACTATTGTGTTTATCAAGACAGATGCCACCAAGAAGTTGAGAAAAAACTGGATGCCTTAGACATGTACGAGGATGCCAAAAACCACATTATTATAAAGCTACTTGAAGAAGATTTTCTCAACGAAGAACGCTTTGCTAGAAGCTATGCTAGGGGAAAATTCAGAATAAAAAAATACGGCCGTATTCGAATTACTCGAGAGTTAAAATCCAGAGCTATTTCTGCTTACAATTTAAAAGCTGGACTTTCTGAAATTGATGAAGAGGATTATGTAGATACTTTGCGAGACCTTGCCCAATATAAATTAAGGACCACTAAAGAAAGCAATGCTTATAAAAAACGACAAAAAATCTATCAATATCTTGCCTATAAAGGCTACGAAACAGAATTGATTTACGACGTCATCAATGACCTACTTCCTTCGTAATTCTTTCTCTATATGCCTGTTTTGTCGTTTATGGGCAAACTCATTTTTATAGTTAATCCACTTATCACCTTTTAATCTGCGCATAAGATTTTCGACCCCACGCATGATGGTAAGGTTATAAAGAGCTTTGCTTATATTTTTGGTTCCTTTAGGTAAGGTTCTTAAACTCATAGAAAATCCGGGGGTGATATACGTCATGTTGTGCCAATAGCCTCCTGGCATATACAGAGCTTCACCATGCTCCAAATAAGCCTCAAAACCTTGGGCTATAGTAAGCGCTGGGAATTTATCTAAATCTGGGTTATTAAAATCGATTTCATTGAGACTTATAAGAGCGTTAGGAACTTTATACAAGTATTTCGTTTGTGAAGGAGGATAGATAATACAGCGTTTTTTTCCTTCAAAATGAATATGAAGGATGTTTGCTAGGTCTATATCGTAATGCATAAACACAGAAGTATTTTGGGCTCCAAAGAATAAAAATGGGAGTCGATCTAGAAACTTCAATCCTAGATCTGGCATTGTAAAATGACGCTTAAGCTCAGGAACTTCTCTAATTAAATTGAAAAGAAAAATTCTTAAATCTGTTGGCCCTTTTTGCAAAAGATCTACATAATCTTTGAGTTTCATTTTAGCATGTGCCTGATTGAATTTATCTTTGGCAGAAGCAGGCCTGCTATCGTAAAGAGGGACTTCTACCTCTCCAGCTACCGTACTTAGGTAGTCTAGTGACCACTTGTGATAGGCCTTCCAGTCGTGAGTAAGTTGTTCTATAACCAAAGGCTTTTGAGGCTTAACATAGTTCTCGACAAAGTCTTTTGGTGAAATTGTTTTGATCCTTTCAACCTGTTCTAAGTTTAGATTTTTTGTCGAGTCTATCATAAATAAAAATAAGCTTCATTCTGGAAGATACCAAAATGAAGCTTGTGCTTTGTCATTTTACAATAAAAAGGGAGGTCCTTATACCTTAGTTTTTGATTTAGCTTTGGCTTCTACGTTACGCTCTATGGTGTGTCCTGGACGAGACCATTTTGGCTTCTCACCTAAGTGTTTGTACTTAGATTCTTCGGCAGAAACAGATTGAGGTTGAGGCTTTTTCTCGAAAGCTTTCTGCGGTTTTAGACCCAATAACTTGAACATCGCCATGTCATCATCCACATTTGGATTTGGAGTAGTTAATAATTTATCTCCTGCAAAAATAGAATTAGCCCCTGCAAAAAAGCACATGGCTTGTCCTTCCCTACTCATGTCTGTTCGTCCAGCAGATAACCTTACCTGAGTCTCTGGCATCACAATTCTTGTAGTAGCTATCATACGCAACATTTCCCAAATAGATATTTTCTGTTGTTCTTCCAGAGGAGTTCCTTCTACAGGCACTAAGGCATTGATAGGTGTAGATTCCGGTTGTGGATTCAACGTTGCCAGAGCTACTAGCATGCCAGCTCTGTCTTCAAGAGATTCTCCCATTCCTATAATTCCACCACTACACACCGTAACTTTGCTTTTACGAACATTGCTTATAGTGTCTAGCCTGTCTTGGTAACCGCGTGTAGATATCACCTCTTTATAATATTCTTCAGATGAATCCAGATTATGGTTGTAAGCATAAAGTCCTGCTTCAGCTAAACGTTTGGCTTGGTTTTCTGTAACCATACCTAGGGTACAGCAAACTTCCATATCCAGTTTATTGATGGTTCTTACCATTTCCAAAACGTTATCAAACTCTTTACCATCTTTTACATTTCTCCAAGCTGCTCCCATACAAACTCTAGAGCTTCCTGAAGACTTTGCTCTTAGAGCTTGAGCTTTTACCTGGGAAACACTCATTAAATCATTCCCTTCAATATCTGTGTGGTATCTAGCCGCTTGAGGACAATATCCGCAATCTTCTGGGCAACCTCCAGTTTTAATAGAGAGCAAAGTAGAGACTTGAACCTTATTAGGATCATGATGTATTCTATGTACAGTTGCTGCTTCGTAAAGCAATTCCATTAAAGGCTTATTGTAGATTGCTAATATTTCTTCTTTGGTCCAATCGTTTCTTGTCATGGTAGTATATTTGATGATTCAAAAATAGAAAAAACTCTGAGCATATTCTATTTTGAATGAAGTTTGAGTCAAATTTATTTATGATGTTTAGGCTTTTCCAATAAAATGCTCACCGCATTTCCACCAAAACCAACAGCGTTTATCAAAACAGATTTAACAGGTTTGGAGGAGTCTTGTTGCTTATAAAAGGGGTTTTCATAGAATTTCCTGTGGCTAAGCATTTGTAGGGCCATTTCAATACTAAGCATACCAGAAGCACCAAACGTATGGCCTAGCTTCCATTTATTGGTCGTTAATAAAGGTGTTTTAGTAAAACTTTTTTCGATAGCAGCTAATTCTGCTTGGTCTCCCTTTACAGTTCCAGGCGCATGAAGAACGATAGCATCAACCTCTAAACGCTCTGCTTCATTTAAGGCCATTTTCATAGACTTCTGAAAGCATTGAGCATCAGAAGAAATAGAAATATTATGTCTAATTTGCTCTGTAGCATATCCAAATCCGGTGATTTCAGCAATGGCTTTTTCACTAGATCGAGACATAACAGCGGAGGCTGATCCTTCCCCGAGGACTAGAGAGTTTTGGATTTTATCCATTTTTAAACTTTCACAAGGCATTGATGTATCTAGTCTGGAGTATAATTTTAAAGCCTGCATTTGGGCAATTGTAAATTCTGTAAGTGGAGCTTCCGCTCCTCCTACAAGAAACAAGTCGCTCATCCCTGCTTCCAACCATGCTTTCGCATTAAGCATCGCATGCAAGGCTGTAGAACAGGTAATAGAATGGCTTATGTTTGGGCCATCGACTCCCAAATCCTGAGCTACCCATGAGGAGATGTTTCCTAAAGTAGTAGTAGGCGATGACAGTGGAGACAAGGGCTCACCTTGAAGAAATGCTTTGTGATATTTTTCAAATAAGCCTGTTGCTCCTCTTGAAGAACCAATATTGATTCCTGTAGATTCAGCTTTGAAGTCAAGACCAGACATGGCTTGTCTAGCTGTATATAGTGCCATTAACACCGACTTATCTAAGTCTCTATATTTTGGGTTTTCTTGAGATAGTTTGGTCAATTCTTTAAGTGAATCTGAGGGAAGGGCTGCTGCCATCACGGAAGATGAATTCAATTTCAGTGTTGAAAAATGAGTAGATGCATTTTCATAATTTTTATTAATTGTACGCTGATCATGGCCTAAAGCAGATATCGCGCTAAAACCATTGATGTATATAGGGTATTTCAAGTCTATAGTTTTTTTTACAAAGATCGAAAAAACTTAAGTTTGGTACTATCAAATCCAATATTATAACTCCAAAGAGTTAATAGAAGAGCTCTAGTAATTATTTGGTATATTTGTTTTAAATACGAAATTTTAATCTTCAGCGTTTTAACTTAATAACGCTTCAACATATATATAATTTATGGGATGTACCAGTTGCTCGACCGGAAAAGACGGTCAACCTAAAGGCTGTCAAAACAACGGAACTTGCGGGACAGATGGATGTAATAAACTTACCGTTTTTGATTGGTTATCGGATGTAGAACTTCCTAGAGGTCAAGAAGCTTTCGATTGCGCAGAGGTAAGATTTAAAAATAGCAGAAAAGAGTTTTTTAGAAACACTAAAAAGTTAACGCTTTCCATAGGAGATATTGTAGCTACTGAATCTTCCCCAGGACATGATATAGGTATCGTTACCCTTACAGGTGAACTTGTAAGAGTGCAGATGAAAAAGAAAAAAACAGACCCTGAGTCCGACGAAATCCTTAAAATTTATAGGAAAGCTTCTCAAAAGGATATTGATGTTTGGCAAATTGCCAGAGAACGAGAAGATGCTATGAAGGTAAAAGCCAGGCAAATTGCAATTCGATTGAAGCTTAAAATGAAAATAAGCGATATTGAATTTCAAGGAGACGGCTCTAAAGCTGTGTTTTACTATACAGCAGAGGAACGCGTGGATTTTAGACAACTCATCAAGGAATTTGCTTACGAGTTCAAGACAAGAATAGAAATGCGCCAAATTGGCTTTAGACAAGAGGCTGCTAGGCTTGGAGGTATAGGTTCTTGTGGTCGTGAGTTGTGTTGTTCAACTTGGTTAACAGATTTTAGAACTGTAAAAACTTCCGCAGCTAGGTATCAACAACTCTCTCTTAATCCCTTAAAGCTTGCTGGGCAGTGTGGAAAATTGAAATGTTGTCTTAACTACGAATTGGATACTTATCTTGAAGCGTTGAAGGACTTCCCAAGACAAGATCAAAAATTAACCACTCAAAAGGGCGATGCTGTTTGCCAAAAAATAGATATTTTTAAAGGGAAGCTTTGGTATGCTTATGAGAAAGAATACAACAACTGGATTGAGCTAGATACTGATGCGATAAAAATTATTTTGAAAGCTCAACGCGATAAAAGCCCAGTAGCTAGTTTAGAAGAATTTACCAGTGAAATTGTTCCAGAAAAGACAGCATTTGAGAATACTGTAGGTCAAGATAGTTTAACTCGTTTTGATAAACCAAAACAAAAAAATCCTCGCAACAAAAGAAAATCTAGTAAACACAAGAATTCCAAAAGAAATAATGCTAATTCGTAATTTATTACTTCTTTTTATTCTTTGTTTTAGCTTTTTAGCTTGTGATGACCAACTGGCGTTTTCAGACTATAGGAGTTTTTCTAATGGATGGAAAAACACTGATACTTTGGAGTATTCATTTGAAGCTCCAGATACGGTTAATCCTTACCACTTGTTTTTTAACACAAGGGTAAATCAAGACTATGAATTTGATAATCTATTTCTCATTGCTAATATTCAATTTCCTAATGGAATGCAAATTGGAGACACGCTAGAATATAAGATGGCTTACCCAAACGGTGAGTTAATGGGTGAGGGGTTTGGAAGCGTTAAAGAAAGTAAATTGTGGTATAAAGCGGGTGTTGCTTTTTCAGAGCAAGGGACTTACATCGTAAAAATTAACCAAGTCATGAGAAAATTTGGAAAGGTTGAAGCCTTAGATACCTTAAAAGGAATCATGGATTTTGGAATCCATATAGAAACCATACTAAAACAAGAAAATTAATTCTTTCAAAAAAAACATGGGAGAGAACACATCATCAAAAACAAGTTTCAAAAAGTATATTTTAGGATTCTGGATTTTATTTCTATCTGGTGTTTTAGGAATTGCTTTAATTTTTTTATTAGCCAGTTGGGGAGCTCTAGGAACCATGCCCACCTTTGAAGAGCTGGAAAATCCAGAAACCAACTTAGCTACAGAGGTTATATCCATAGATGGAGAAACTCTAGGAAAGTATTTTAAGGAAAATAGGACGCCCATCAATTATGAGGATCTTCCAGATCACCTTGTCAACGCTTTAGTCTCTACCGAAGACGAAAGATTCTACAGTCATTCAGGTATAGATGCTAGAGGAACGCTAAGAGCTGCTATTTATTTGGGCTCAAAAGGCGGGGCGAGTACCATTACTCAACAACTTTCCAAGCTTTTGTTTACAGATCCTAATAAAAGTGGAACTTTCAATAGAATTATACAAAAGGTAAAAGAATGGGTCATCGCCGTAAGACTGGAAGAGCAGTATGCTAAGAACGAAATTATCACGATGTACCTCAACAAGTTTGATTTTTTATATCAAGCTGTTGGAATTCGTTCAGCCTCTAGGATTTATTTTTCTAAAGAGCCAATAGAGTTAACGATTGAAGAGTCTGCTACATTAGTAGCTATGCTGAAAAATCCGATTCTCTATAATCCAGTTAAAGATCAGTTTAAAAAGAATTCCATAGAACGACGAAATCAAGTTCTAAAACAAATGGAAAAAAACGGATTTTTAACCACGATAGTAAAGGACTCTTTGCAAAAACTTCCACTGGGAACATACTTTTCTCCAGAACAGCACGATGACGGGATTGCCACTTACTTTAGAGCATATGTCCAAGAGTTCATGAAAGATTGGATTGATGACAATCCAAAACCAGACGGAAGTTCTTACAGCATGTACAGAGACGGCTTGAAGATCTATACGACTTTGGATTTCAAAATGCAGGGTTATGCAGAAACTGCCGTAGAAAAGCACCTCAAGAATCTTCAAAAAGAGTTCGACACTCAAAATAAAAACAACAAAACAGCCCCCTTTAGAAGTATAAGTTCTTCAGAAATAGAGAGTATCCTGAATAAAGGAATCAAAAATTCTGATCGCTATAAAACCATGCGTAGAAAAGGGATTGATAAAGACTCCATTATAGCGGCTTTTAATAGAAAACGAGAAATGCGTTTATTTTCTTGGGAAGGCCCTATTGATACTCTAATGACCCCCAAAGATTCCATAAGATATTACAAATCCTTTTTGAACACGGGTATGATGTCTATGACTCCACAAACAGGAGAAATAAAAGCCTGGGTAGGGGGTGTCAACTATAAATTTTTTAAATATGAGCACGTCAAGCAAGCGAAGCGTCAAGTAGGGTCTACCTTTAAGCCTTTTGTCTACGCTACTGCCATAGATCAATTGCACTTATCACCCTGTGATGAATTTCCAAATACACCTTACACTATACCAAAAGGACGACACGGTGTTACCGAAGATTGGACACCAGACAACGTCGGTGCAGACTACGGAGGGATGAAAACCCTTAAACAAGCTCTAGCGGAGTCTATAAATACCATTACAGCTCGTGTTATTAATAAAACAGGCCCTGAAAGTGTAATCAACCTCATCGATAAATTAGGTATTGATACCTCAAATATACTTCCTGTAGCAGCTATAGCTTTGGGTACCCCAGATATAAGTGTTTACGATATGGTTTCTGCCTACAGCACTTTTGCCAACAAAGGGGTTTACGTAAAACCTTATGCCATCCAACGTATAGAAGATAAAAATGGAACTATTCTATATCAACATCAACCCCAAAGTAGAGATGTCTTAAGCGAAGAATCTGCTTTTGTGACTATTAAACTTTTGGAAGGTGTTACTCGGTTTGGTTCTGGCCGGAGGTTAAGAACCAATTCAGATTATGCCAAAGGAACCGAGCTTTATAAAAGAGCGGTTACTGGCTATCCCTATGCTCTAGAAAATGATATTGCTGGTAAAACGGGAACGACTCAGAATCAAAGTGATGGCTGGTTTATTGGTATGGTCCCCAATCTTGCTACTGGAGTTTGGGTAGGAGGCGAAGATAGGAGTGTAAGGTTTCCAACAATTACTTATGGACAAGGCGCAACTTTGGCTTTACCTATTTGGGGAATGTACATGACTGACATCTATAACAACGGCACTTTGAACATCTCTAAAGATAAATTTGAAAGGCCTGATAATTTAAATATCCAGATCGATTGTGATAACGCTACCGATGAACTCGAAAATGGAGAAGGAGAAAATAAAGAGACTACAGAATTTGAAATTGATTTCTAAGCATTGTCGCTAGCAAACCATTCCGCAAATGCCGTCCCTGTTTCTCTAAGTTTTAAAGAGTGTAATTTAATTTTAGGATCTAATTTACTCTGTATACTTTTAGCAAAATCTATCACCATATTTTCACTTGTGGGTTGATAATCTACAAGAATAACATCATGGTCAGAGGATTTTAAAGTTTGCGCTAGCTCTATATGTGGCGTTTCTTTATTAAGAATAATAGCATGGTCCATCTTATCGACCACCTGAGATTTTACAATGTATTTTAAATCTCCAAAATCTATGACCATCCCGCATTTTACATTATCCATATCTGTGATAGGTTCTCCAATAACGGTGACATCCAATTTATAACTATGACCGTGAATATTTCTGCATTTGCCATCATAGCCATACAGAGCATGAGCGGTTTCAAAAGTAAATTGTTTGGTAATTCTGATTTTTGCCATGGTCTAATAAATTACTGCAAAGATAATAGATTTAAGAAATTTACTAGTGGAATTGGGTCTAAAAATATAAACAACAAGTGATCCCCTTTTCTGCTAATTTTACACCGATAAACTAACTCCTTTTTAATGGCTCATACTCTTCTTACTGAAGATCTTTCTTTTAAAGAAAATCCTCTTTTTGAACACCTGATTTCTGACTTGCTAAACCAAAACTATTCCATATGTGATAATTTCTTTGAGCTTAAGCTTGTCGATAGCTTAAGGGAGCGACTCAAAATGCTGCATAACCATAGTGAACTAAAAAAAGCAGCGATTGGAAATAAAGTAAATGAATCTATCAGCAAAGCTATTCGAGGAGATTATATTCAATGGATCGATGAGCAACAAGCCAATTCTGCAGAGCATCTTTTTTTTGAAGCCTTTAAGACCTTCAAAGACTATTTAAATATGACGTGTTTTATGGGAATCCTGCACCAAGAGTTCCATTATGCGGTATATCCTGTAGGCACTTTCTACAAAAGGCATTTGGATACATTTCAAAACGATGATAGACGAAAATTATCTATGGTTTGTTACCTTAATGATGACTCGTGGAAAAAGACTAACGGAGGAGAGCTTGTCATTTATCCAGAAAATTCTAACGAGGTGATTATTCATCCTCTACCAGGGCGAGTGGTTATTTTTGAAAGTCAACTTTTAGAGCATGAAGTAAGACCTGTATTGGATGATTTACGCCTAAGTATTACTGGATGGTTTAAAACAAGATAGCGTCTCATAGGCTTCAGAAGATGCTTTAATACATCTGAATCTTTTTGATATCAAATCAATTGGCTAAAGAAAAAATCAATTCTATAATTATTTAACAATGCTTTTCAGAAGAAAATACTCAATTTTAAAGCGTCACGTTTATCACCTAGTAAAGGATTCTTACTTTAATGGTGTGGTCAATTCGTTTAAATTCTTTTAAGGTGTCAAGAGAGTCGTTTTTGGAAATATCAAGGACAACATAGCCAACTTCTAGATTAGTGCTGAGATACTGCCCTAAAATATTGACGTCTAGTTTAGAGATAATAGAGTTTATTTCTGAAAGAACACCAGAGACATTTTTATGTATATGCAAAATCCTATGTGTATCCTCCATTTTTGGCAATGATAATTCTGGGATAGACTTGCTCCCAAGACTTGCTCCACTCTCTATATACCTTATCAATTTGGATGAAACGTCTAAGCCAATATTCCATTGCGCTTCTTCTGTAGAGCCACCAATATGAGGTGTTAAAATAACATTAGATATATTTTGCAAGGGCGAGATGAACATTTCATCTTTATTCTTCGGTTCTTCTGGGAACACATCTATTGCTGCACCGCTAATGCGTTTTTCCTCCAAAGCTTCTTTTAAAGCTGAAATATCAACGACATCGCCGCGACTCATGTTGACTAATAATTGCCCTTTTTGAAACCAATTCAGCACTTGCTCATCAAATAAATTTTGAGTCTGTTTTGTTCCAGGAACATGAAGAGTGATGATATCGCAATGTTCTATTAGAGACTTTAAGTCGCTTATTTCTTCGGCATTTCCAAGTGGTAATTTGTTTTCAACATCATAATAAAACACGCGTAATCCTATAGCTTCTGCTAAGATAGAAACCTGAGACCCAATATGTCCATAGCCTACAACTCCTAGGCGTTTCCCTCTAATTTCATGTGCATTGGTAGAATCTTTGTCCCATTCTCCAGCATGAGCAGCTCTGTTTTTATCTGGAATTCTTCTAATAAGCATAATAGCAGATGCAATTACCAATTCTGCAACAGAGCGCGTATTACTAAACGGAGCATTAAAGACACACACTCCAGCTTTATTGGCCGCTTCAAGATCTACTTGGTTTGTGCCTATACAAAAACAACCTATTGCCACGAGTTTTTTGGCTTTTGTAATTACCTCTTCTGTCAATTGAGTCTTGGATCTCACACAAACCACCTTAGCCTCTTTTAAAACGGTATCCAGTTCTTCCCCAGATAAAGCGCCTGTATGCTGTTCTATATGTGTATAACCCGCTTTTTTAAAGCTATCTATGGCAGACTGACTGATATTTTCTAAAAGGACTATTTTCATTTTATCTTTTGGAAACGAGGTTTTGAGTGGTGACATAATCCGGCTTTAAAAAAATTAAGCCTCAAAAGTATAAAAATTATAGTGAAGCTGGGTTAATATGCTTTTGATTTTTCTGCTGTAATTAAAGTGGATCACCTTAAAATTAGTTCAATTCCATCTGTAACTGAATCAGTTTACGGTAGAGTCCGTTTTCGTTTTCAATCAAGTCCAGATGTGTTCCTTTTTCAATAATTTCTCCATTTTCTAATACCAAGATTTGATCGGCATTTTTGATGGTAGAAAGTCGATGGGCGATGACAAAAGAGGTTCTTCCTACCATGAGTTTTTCTAAAGCATCCTGTACAAGTCTTTCAGACTCAGAATCCAAAGAACTCGTCGCTTCGTCCAAAATCAAAATGACGGGGTTTTTAAGGACTGCTCGAGCAATGGCGACCCGTTGACGCTGTCCACCAGAAAGCTGAACACCTCTTTCTCCAACAATAGTTTCATACTGTTCGGGAAAAGACATAATAAAATCATGAGCATTTGCTTTTTTGGCCGCTTCTATAATTTCTTCGTTGGGAGCCTCTGGCTTACCATAAGCTATGTTTTCCCTTATACTTCCTCCAAATAATAAAATATCTTGAGGTACAATCGCCATTTGACTTCGTAAATCGTGCAATGTAAAGCTGGAAGCTGGAATACCATCCAATAGCATTTGACCATCTTGAGGTTCGTAGAATCTCAAAATAAGAGAAGCAATAGTTGATTTTCCTGCACCACTAGGCCCAACAATGGCTATGGATTCTCCCTGTCTGGCTTTAAAATTGATGCTTTTTAAAACTGTTATTTCTTGACGTGTAGGGTAGGAAAACTTAAGATCTTCAAAACTCAATTCACCTTTAATTAGCCTTGGGGACGGGTCTTCTTCAATTACTTCGGGTTCTTCATCTATAATATCAAATACGCGTTCTGTAGCGCCAATTGCTTTTTGAATTTGAGCATACTGTATAGGTAACCCCCCTATAGATGCACCTACAAAAATAGTATAAAGTATAAAAGTGATCAATTCGGATTGGGTGAGTTCTCCAATATTTTGAAGCTTTACGGCATACCAGACCAAAAGGACGATGGCTCCAAAAATGCAAAATATAATAAACGAGGAGAACGCTCCACGAGCAAGACCCCCTTTGATAGCGATTTTCTTGATATCGTTGACGGCAAATTTATACCTCAACATCTCAAAAGCTTCGTTAGTAAATGCTTTCACATTGGCAATTCCTTGCAAGCTTTCTCCAACGATAGTATTGGAATCGGCTACTTTATCTTGAGCATCTTTAGATAATTTTTTTATAAATTTTCCAAAAATTACAGCTACGATTGCAAAAATAGGAATGGTCGCTAGCATCAATAAAGAGAGCTTTACAGAAGTAAAAAATAAGGCTGAAATACCCCCAATCACAATGATCATTTGCCTTAAAAATTCTGCGATTCCTGTAGTAAACGTATCTTGTATTTGGGAAATATCTGCGGCCACTCTGCTATTGAGTTCGCTAACACGTCTAGAAGAAAAAAACTGCATCGGCATTTTGACCAAGGTGTTGTAGGTATCTTGGCGTATGGCAGAAAGCATATTTTCGGTCACATCCACAAAAAGAACAACACGAAAGAAAGAGAAAATAGCTTGGGCGGTAAACAGCCCTAAAAGTATAAGTCCCATTCTATTAATATCCTCTGAAGTGAAATCTGCAGTCTCAATTAAATCTCCCATAAGTTTAGGAAATAGCAACGCCGTAACCCCAGTAAAAGCAAGGAAAATTATTCCTACAATCAACTTCCACTTATGTGGACCGATGTAAGAGAATAAACGGAGAGATTTTTTGAGATTTTGTTTATTGAGTTTAACCTTAGGAAGGTCAGATTCTTTTTTTCTTTTCGCCATTCGTTTTTATTCTTCTTTTCAATACTTCGCAAAGTTAACTTTAAGCCTTAACTAAACCTCCTAACTTAACTTAAAAATCTTAAAACTTGTCTTAAAATAAAAAATAGGGCAGTAACAAATTCAACAGAAAACAAACAGTACAAACTAAAAAACAAGCTTATTGAAAGTTAAGTTCGTCTTGACAAACTTTCTTACCTTACATTTTTTAGAAAATAAAAATTATGAAAAAGCTATTACTATCGGTATTTGTTTTGTGTATTCAGCTCACAGCTTGGGCGCAAATTGAAAGTGCTCCAGAAAGAACTGAAGGCGAAGGACCTTGGTCGCAATTGATTATTCGGGGAGTCACATTAATCAACGGAAATGGGGCGCCTCCATTAGGACCAGTAGATATTGTTGTGGAGGAAAATAAAATTGCGGAAATTAAAACAGTGGGATATCCTGGTGTAGACATACAGGATAGCAATAGACCAAAGCTTAAACCTGACGGAAAGGAATTGGATGCTTCTGGTATGTATCTCTTGCCTGGTTTTATAGATATGCACGGACATATTGGAGGAGAAGCCCAGGGTGTTACTGCGGAATATGTTTTCAAATTATGGATGGGTCATGGGGTAACGACCATACGAGATCCTTCGGCTGGTAATGGGTTGGACTGGGTGCTAGAACACAAAGCAAAATCTGCCAAAAATAAAATCACAGCTCCAAGAATCTTGGCATATACCGCTTTCGGTCAGGGCAGTAAATCAAAGATAAGTTCAGTTGAAGCAGCTAAGGAATGGGTTCAGGGTAACGCTGAAAAAGGGGCTGATGGCATCAAATTTTTCGGAGCAAAGCCAGAAATCATGCAAGCTGCTTTAGAGGAAAATAAAAGTCTTGGCTTGCGTTCTGCTATGCACCATGCCCAAATGGACGTCGCCAGATGGAATGTAATAAATTCTGCTCAAGCAGGGTTGACGAGTATGGAACATTGGTATGGATTGCCAGAAGCCCTATTTACTGATAGAACCGTTCAGCATTACAAATTAGACTATAATTATAACAATGAGCAGGATCGATTTTCTGAAGCTGGGAAATTATGGGAACAGGCGGCACCTCCTTATTCTGAGAAATGGAATGAAGTGATGAACGAATTGATCGAGCTTGATTTTACCATAGATCCTACCTTCAATATTTATGAAGCAAGTCGTGACTTAATGAGAACCAGACGGGCAGAATGGCACGAAGACTATACCATGCCATCGCTTTGGGAATTCTACCAACCTAGTAAAATATCACATGGGTCCTACTGGCATTCTTGGGGAACAGAACAAGAAACGGACTGGAGAAAAAACTATCAATTATGGATGACTTTTGTCAATGAATATAAAAATAGAGGTGGAAGAGTGACCGCTGGGTCCGATTCTGGTTTTATTTTCCAACTTTATGGATTCGCTTATATCCGCGAATTGGAATTACTTAGAGAAGCTGGTTTTCATCCATTGGAAGTCATGATGTCTGCGACACTAAATGGAGCTGAAGCTTTGGGTATGGAAGATAAAATTGGATCAGTTGAAATTGGTAAACTAGCCGATTTTGTTATCGTAGAAGAAAACCCATTGGAGAACTTAAAGGTACTCTATGGAACTGGTGCTATCAAATTAACTGAAGATAACGAAGTGACTAGAGTGGGAGGTGTTAAGTACACCATTAAGGATGGAATCATTTATGATGCCCAACAATTACTTAAAGATGTCAAAAAAATGGTAAAACAAAACAAAGACAAAACAGGTTATGAAATTAAACAACCCGGTATGAAATAATATTTTTGCTAAAAAGTATTAGGAAACTCTTGTTTAATTGAAAAGAACACTCTAAAATTCATAAAAAAACAGAATATAAATTATACTATTAATTTTTTTTAACCTTTTAAATTGCTGTATTGTCATATTTATGATTAATTTAATATTAAATTATATATCATGGGCATTAAAAGTTTTCAAGGTCAACAAGTTGGAGAGGTCAATAAACAAGCAGAAAAAATAACAGTTAGAGACTGTATGTCTCAAAACATGATACTTTTCAACAAAGCTCAAAGTATTATCGAAGTGGTGGAGATACTCATAAAATTTAGAGTTTCTGGTGGTCCCGTTGTTGATGACCAAAAGCGCGTTATAGGAATTATTTCTGAAGGCGATTGCGTTAAGCAAATTTCTGAAAGTCGATATTACAATATGCCAATGGAAGATGTAAGTGTTGAAAAATACATGTCTAAAGACGTAAATACCATTTCTCCTGACGTCAGTCTGTTTGATGCTGCAAACCTCTTCTTAAAATCTAAAAGACGCCGTTTCCCCGTGGTTGAAAATGATAGAATTATAGGTATTGTAAGCCAGAAAGACATCTTAAGAGCTGCTTTGATGCTAAAAGGGTTTAGCTGGAAGCATAAAAAGTAAATCCTTTTTTATGCTTAATAAGTGTTCCCCTTTCATCTCAAATAGGAATTTGGGTATTTTAATAATATAAATTGGTTGCTATAGTGGTTTGTCTTTTTGAGCTCTTTGTTCCACATTATACTTTTCTATCAATCCTATTAACCGACTCAAAATCAGCTGTACTTACAGTCTTATTTAAAATGTTTTAAAAAATAACCCAACACTACCAAAAAGAGCCTCGATTTCCGAGGCTCTTCTTATTGCTCAAAATTATTTTATTTATTAGTGTTCTTGATTTTATCATATTATCGAACGTCTAATTTCATACATGATTTATTTTAAACTTGTTGACAGGATAGTTTAAAGTTTCACTACCATTTTCCCTTTATTCTTCCCTTCGAAAAGGTCCAAAAAGGCTTGTGGTATAGTTTCAAATCCTTCTTGAATCGTTTCGGTATACTCGAGCTTACCTTCTTGCAACCACTTTGCTAATTGCTTAATTCCAGCAGGATGTTTATCTGCATAATCGAAGATGACAAAGCCTTGCATCAAAGAGCTGTTCTTAATTAGAAAAGGTTGAACACTAGTGCTTTTTGGCAACTCTGTGTTATTGTAGACAGAGATGGCTCCACAATTAACTGTTCTTGAAAATTTATTAATATTGAAGAGGACCGCTTCTGAGATCTCACCTCCAACGTTATCAAAATATATATCTACTCCGTCAGGACAAGCTTTTGCAATGGCTTGAGTCATGTTTTCGGTGGTATTGTAATTGATGCCTTTATCAAAACCAAAGTCAGATTTAATCATATCTACCTTTTCATCACTCCCAGCAATTCCTACGACGTGTAAGCCGAGGATTTTTCCAATTTGTCCTACGATACTTCCAACCGCTCCTGCGGCGCCAGATACGACCAGAGTCTCACCTTCTTTCGGTTTTCCTATCTCGGTAAGTCCAAGGTGAGCCGTAAGTCCAGTCATTCCTAAAATACCTAAATAAGCAGAAAGTGGAGCTTTGCTAGGATCTACCTTTTTTAAACTATCCTCCTTGGCGACCTGAGTTTCTTTCCACTCTAAAACCCCAGAGACGAAATCACCAACACTAAAATGATCACTCTTGGAGTCTATGATTTCAGCAATAATTCCAGAGACAATGGGTTTATTGAGCTCAAAAGGTTCAATATAAGACTTGGCATCGCTCATTCTCCCTCTTAAATAGGGATCTACAGAAACATAGGTTGTCTGAAGCAATACTTCACCTTTCTGTAGTTCTTTTACTTCTGAAGTAGTAAAATCGAAGTCTGATAAGTTGGGAGTCCCTTTAGGTCTGCTTTTTAGATTAATTGTTCTAGTCGTATTCATTCTGTTTTAATTTTATAGTTAATCCAAGCTAAGAATGGCTCGGCTTGCACATAAAGTATATGTACAAGATTTATGGGTTGCTGTTCTAATGTTCAAATTTAACAAATACATGCGGAACGGACTTCTGGAGCCTAAATAAATTTTTTTGTTTACGCTTTTGTTTTTTCTAGTCAATCGTTATAGTATATCCGTTCCTTACTAAATTTCATCAATCTTCCAATTGGGTATAATTATATAGTCGCGTTTTTAACAGTAAAGAATTGGCAATAAGAGAAACCGAACTAAAACTCATCGCCAATACTGCTTTCATAAGTGAGAGCAGAATCCTAAAAACTTGAAATAAAACCCTTGCTGCAAGGGGTATATCTACCGTGTTATAGATGAGTGCAGAATATCAGATTTTATTTGATGTTTTTCATAAAAGCCTCACTCAAGTTTCGGGTCTTTATAATTCCATGTAAATCCCTTTTTACCAAAGTAATCATCGAACCCTCAATAGCCACATCTGTACTTATCGCAATATTAGCCAATGCTGGAGCATCATTTAAACCATAACCTGTCACAGCAGCTTCTTTCCTTTGGTCTTATAGCGCCTCAACTTCTTTGAATTTATCTTTTGGTAACAGACTGACTTTAAAGTTGGTAAGATGAATTCAAAATCTTACTGCTTTAGTAGTGTCGTGATTATTTTCTGTCAACATAACGATAGCAATACCTCTGCCTTTTGGTTCTTTAACAGCCTTAGTATTGGTGTCCTTGATTTTGTCACCGATAACGACACCCTTTATCTTTCTTGATTGCAAATCACAAACCGTGTCTCCTAATTTAGGCTTTTTCTGTAATTTCATATATTAAAATAAGACTTAATGACTATACATATATATGATTAAGGTGATTTAAAAACTCTATTTATTAGATTTTACGTTGCAACGGTCTTCATACTTCTAAAAACCAAAATCTAAGAGGGGCATCATAAATTATTATTTTCATAAAAGGTTTATAACTTTTCACATATCGCCCATTATTTAATTTGATATGTCCATAATTCAAAGATATAAATGGATTTTACGAAAACCTTATCGTTATTTTTTCAAAAAGTTTTGATAAATCTGTTAATTATATTATGTTTGTTTTTAATTCTCTAAACCCTAACTAATTAATTTAATTATGAAACAAAATTTATTAACGAAAATTATTTGTGTTATGTTCCTTTTCTTAGGAGGATTACTTCACTCTCAAAGCGTTTCAGGTACTGTTAACGATAAGGTCGTTTCATTACCAGGCGTTAATATATCGGTTAAAGGCACTAATAATGGTGTTCAAACTGACATGAATGGTACTTACACGCTTAAGGATGTGTCTATTGACGATATTATTGTATTTAGTTATTTGGGTTACAAAACACAGGAGGTGGTCTATTCCGGACAACTTGTCCTTGATATAATACTACTTGAAGATGCTTCTAAATTAGATGAGATCGTAGTTATTGGCTATGGTACTACAACTGTAAAAGATGCTACAGGTGCTGTTACTACTGTTTCAGCAAAAGATTTTAATGGAGGCGTCATAGCATCGCCAGAACAGCTTATACAAGGAAAAGCAGCAGGTGTTCAGATAAGCCAAGCTAGTGGAGAGCCTGGTTCTGGTATTGCAATACGAATTAGAGGTACATCTTCGGTTCGTTCTAATAACAACCCATTATTTGTAGTAGATGGCATACCTCTCTCTGATGGTGGTACTGCTGGTGCAGCTGATATAGGAGGTGGAGGAGGTTCTGCTAGAAATCCACTTAGTTTTTTAAACCCGAATGATATTGAAAGCATGACTGTTTTAAAAGATGCATCTGCGACTGCCATCTACGGTTCTAGGGGCGCAAACGGTGTCGTAATAATTACCACAAAAAGTGGCATAAGAGGTAGCGGTGGTGTTTTTGAATTTAATTCTAACACCAGCTTTTCAACTGTGTCGAAAACGTTTGATTTACTAAACGGACCACAATTTTTAAGCGCGATTTCTCAATATGGTGGTAACGCTTCTGAATTGGATTTTGGGGCTAATACTGATTGGCAAGATGTTGTTTTTAGAGATGTTATCAGTAAAGATAATTCATTTTCATATTCAAATAATTATGGAGATGGCTATGTAAGAGCTTCACTAGGTCTAGTTGATCAGCAAGGTGTTGTTGAAAATTCTTCACAAGCAAAATTTACAGGTAGAATTAATGCATCGCATAAATTTTTAGACGATAAATTAAAAGTAGATGTAAACGCTACTTATTCTAGAATTGATGATGAAGCTCCATTTATTACAAATTCTGCGGGTTCTCAAGGAGATCTACTCGGTGCTACTTATTTTGCCAATCCAACATGGCCCAATGACTTAAATTTTACTAGTGGTGATGGTAAATTAAATCCGAGACAACTTTTAGACTACTATGAAGATTTAAATGAAACAGATAGAGTTTTAGTAAATGCTGGAGCAGAGTATTCAATCTTAAGCAATTTAAAAGCTAAAGTAAATTTAGGGTATGATCAATCAAAAGCAACAAGAACACAAGTACTTTCTCCAGACGCTGATGGATTCAACAATGGTGTTACTGGAAATGGGCGAGCTGCTTTACAAGATTTAAATGTTGAAAATAAATTGATAGACATAACATTAAATTATACCAAAGATTTTGGAAATTCGAATTTAGAGGTTCTTGCAGGTTATTCGTTTCAAAGTTTTAGAAACTACGGTCGTACAATTCAAGGTTTTGGTCTAAATACTAGTAATTTAGCTGAGATGGCGAATAATCTGGAGAACGCTGCAGATTTAATTCAAGGCTCTATTGGTGACACTCCTTATCAACAATACGGCTTTAGTTCAAATGGTTTGTTTATCAATCAGATTCTTCCAATAATTAATTCGAATGTTTCGTTGACTTCTCCTACAGGTATTCCTGTAAACTCAGTTACTGGTAACTTTTATGACAATACGGATGAATTACAATCGTTTTTTGGAAGGGTAAATTATAAAATTAACGATAAATATCTGTTTACTTTCACCTTGAGAGCAGATGGTTCTACTCGTTTTGGAACAAATAATCAATATGGGTATTTTCCTTCTGGTGCATTTGCATGGCAATTACACCAAGAAGATTTTATACCAGAGGCATTCTCAACACTTAAAATGCGTGTTGGTTATGGAATTACAGGAAACCAAGATGGTTTAGGTTATGGTAATTTTCTACCAAGACAGCGTTTTGCAGATCCCAGTATTGGTAATGGTGGTGAAGTTAACCCTCCAGGTTTCAGTTTAGTTTCATTTGCAAACCCAGATTTGAAATGGGAAGAAACAGCGCAATTTGGTATAGGTTTTGACTACGGTTTTTTTAATGATCGCTTAAATGGTTCTGTTGATATCTACCACAAATCAACTACAGATTTGTTATTACAACAAGAGTCTGCCCAACCTGCCGTTCAACCTTTCGTATTTTCAAATTTAGATGCTTCAGTCATTAACCAAGGAATAGAATTTATGGCTAACTACGACATAATTCAACAAGATGATATGAATTGGAACTTTGGTTTCAATGTTGCTTATAATGAAAATGAAGTCCAAGATTTTGATGGATTGATACAAACAGGTGGAATAAATGGTAATGGTTTAACAGGCGCTTTTGCACAATTATTGGCAGAAGGTCGTCCTTTATTCTCTTACTACTTAAGAGAGTTTGCTGGTTTTGATGAAAATGGTATCTCAATTTACCCTAATGGAGACCAACAACAGTTTGTTGATAAGAGTGCATTACCAGACATCACTTTAGGAATTAACACTAGTTTTAGTTATAGAAATTGGGATGTGAATGCTTTTCTAACAGGGCAATACGGACAGTATATTTATAATAACACGGCAAATGCTTTTTTTACAGCAGGAATAATTAATTCAGGACAAAATGTGAATGCAAATGTACTCACAAATGGAGAGTCTGGTGCAAATGCACCTGACGTGTCGACTAGGTTTTTGGAAAAAGGGGACTTCCTAAGATTACAGAATTTATCTGTAGGGTATAGTGTAAATCTTAAAGAAGAATCATTCCTTAATGGATTGCGCTTTTCACTAATTGGTCAAAATCTATTTGTTATTACTCCATATTCAGGATTAGATCCAGAAGTAGACACCCCTAGTTCACTTAATAATATACCTTCAGCAGGTATCGATTATACAAGTTTTCCAAGAGCGACAACCGTTACATTTGGACTAAATGCATCTTTTTAAAAAAAAATAAAACAATGAAAAATACAATTAAATGGTTAACATTATCAGTATTAATTATATCTATAAGTTGTACTGATTTGGAAATTGAACAGACAGATTCCAACTTTGACGAAAGTTTATCTGGAGAATTTGGAGGTGTAGATCCAGCAGCCTCATTAGATGGATTATACTCGGATATAAGATCCCAAATTCAAACTCAAGAAGGATTATATGCTTTAAATGAGGTCAGTTCAGATGAATTATTAGTGCCTACACGTGGAACTGACTGGGGAGATAATGGTGTGTGGCGTAATCTACATGACCACAATTGGGATGCCTTACACAGGGATGTAAAAAACACATGGAATAGTTTTAACCAAAATGTATATAGAGCTACATTAATTATTGATCCTAGAAGTGAAAGTACTCCACAAGAAGTTGCTGAGGCTAAGTTTTTAAGAGGTTTTAGTACCTTTTGGATTGCGGATTTGTACGGGCAGGCCCCTTTTAGAACTCCAGATGAAGGACCAGACGTTAATCCAAGTGTGAAAACTAGAGCGGAAGCTATTGATTTCGCCCTGCAAGATTTAATAGAAGCATTACCAGATTTACCCTCTTCTGGCCCTAGTGGCTCATTAAATAGAGCAACCAAAGCTGCTGCAAATCATCTTTTAGCAAAAATATATTTGAATAAACATACCTATTTAGGAACTTCAGCAGATCCTGCAGATATGACTAGGGTCGTAGAATATGTAGATGCAATTAAGGCGGATGGCTTTGCGTTGGCAAGTGGTTATTTTGATATTTTTAAAAATGATGTTGATAGTGAAACTATTTTATTTACAACATCAGAAGTAGGTCCAAGAATATGGAACACTTTGCATTACAAACAAAACTCACCAGATAATGAAGGCGGTGGTTGGAATGGATTTACAACCTTGTCTGAATTTTATGACACATTTGAAGGTGATCCGAATATCAATGTCCCTGGATCAGGACAAGAAGAACGCAGAGGATTTGTACCAACTGATGGCTCTAATTTAGGGATTGGTTACGGTTTTTTAATAGGTCAACAATACGACGAAACTGGGGCCGCAATGACAGATCGTGTTGGAAATCAATTGGACTATACAAGAGAACTACCAGGTCTTCTGGGTAATAATGAAGTTACAGGTATACGATTAATCAAATACCATCCAGAAAATGGAGGTTTTACGGGGCATCAAATCCTATTTAGATATGCAGATGCACATTTAATGAAAGCTGAAGCTGTTCTTAGAGGAGGCACATCATCAGAAACGGCATTAGGTTTAGTAAATGAGTTACGTGCCATGAGAAATGCAAACGGAAATACGGCTCCTTTATCAGCTGTAACTGAGGAAGACATGCTTGATGAAAGAGGACGCGAGTTGTATGGTGAATTTTGGAGACGAAATGATTTAATTCGTTTTGGTAAATTTAGTGATGCTTGGGAGTATAAGAGTAACACTGATGTTACTAGAGTTTTATTTCCAATTCCTGCAACGGCCATAATATCTAACCCTAATTTGGTACAGAACGAAGGCTACTAAAACTTTGTGTTTTTTTTGAATATTTGAGTTAAAGAGGATGTTTTATACATCCTCTTTATTGGTTTTAAGAAGTTAATGCTGCTATTATTTATTTACTTAAAATCCTCAGTAAAATCAATTCTTGATATTTATAATTAGTTATTCAAAAAATAG
>NZ_PJBS01000087.1 GCF_002836055.1 Psychroflexus sp. MES1-P1E | reverse complement strand
GTAAAAATGATTTTAACTTAAAACAAGTCCCCTTTGGACTTCATCTCTTACGAAAACACAAGACAAAAACGATTGCACTAGTTGAAAGTGAAAAGACAGCATGTTTAATGTCTACTTTCATGCCTAACTTCATATGGCTTGCTATCGGTAGTTGCCAAAATTTGACATATAATATGCTCTCGGAAATAAAAACCAGAGAAGTTGTTTTATTTCCAGATGCGGGTAAGTTTGATTTATGGGCATCAAAGATTCAAGATTTACCTAAATCAAATTTTTATGAAGTATCAGATTTACTTCACTTAAAGTCTACAGAAGAAGAGAAAAGAAAGGATTTTGATATCGCCGATTACTGCCTTAGAGCGTATTTAAATGAAATTTAAAAGAAATTTACTCAGTTGTATTTTATTTGATTTAAAGCCCAAATATCCATGAAGGGCACGCCTCAAGGCACGCCTCTAAATAAAAAACCCCTGATTTACAGGGGTTTAAGTGATAACATTGTGACCGCGGAGGGATTCAAACCCCCAACCCTCAGAGCCGAAATCTGATATTCTATTCAGTTGAACTACGCGGCCAGTATTCTCATGCAACAATACAACTTATATAGGTTAAGACAAATTATCTTTTACGATTTTTGAAATGGTTTTTCCATCTGCTTTCCCCACCAATTTTTGAGAAGCCATTCCCATAACCTTTCCCATATCTTTCATAGTACTCGCTCCAGATTCTTGGATAATGGCCTTTACTTCTTTATCTACTTCTTCTTCACTCAATTGTACAGGAAGAAATTGTTCTATGACCTCCACTTCAGCGAGTTCTACATCGGCTAAGTCTTTTCTGTTTTGTTCCAGATACACGTCGGCGCTATCTTTTCTTTGTTTTACTAACCTTTGAACCAACTTTAGCTCTTCAGTCTCATCCATATCTTCCTTATTGGATGTAGCGGTCTTGGCTTTTAGGATTTCATTTTTAATAGATCTTAAAGATGCCAAAGCAACGCTATCCTTAGCTTTCATTGCTTCTTTCATTTTTTGCATCACCTCTTGTTCTAGTGCCATTTTGTTTTTTTCTGCTAAGGTAAATAATTATTTCGATTAGATTTGGAATGCAATAGCATCAATGTAACCAAAGTTACTGCACCTGTTTAACATTATCTTTAACTTTGTAGACTTAGGCTTATTTATAAATACTATGGAAATCATTGAATTATTAGGTTTTTTTGGAGCATTGATTATAGGTGTTGTCCTTGGCCTTATTGGTGGTGGTGGATCAATCCTCACCGTTCCTGTGCTGGTGTATCTCTTGGCGGAAGACCCTGTAACAGCTACAGCATACTCTTTATTTGTGGTGGGTACGGCGAGTCTCTTGGGTGCAGTGCGAAATATGCAAAAAGGATTGGTCGATATTAAAACCGCTGTTATTTTTGCAATTCCTGCTTTTATAACCGTTTACCTTACTCGACTGTATGCTGTTCCAGCAATTCCTGATTCTCTGTTTAGTGTCGGTGGTTTTGAAGTTACCAAAGACATTGGTATTATGCTCTTTTTTGCTTTAATCATGTTGCTAGCTTCTTTTTCTATGATTAGAGATAAAAAGAAAGAACTAAAGGACGTAGAAGGGAAAGTCAAATTCAATTATCCCTTAATTGTTATTGAAGGAGTAATCGTTGGAGCGCTTACAGGAATCGTTGGTGCTGGTGGAGGTTTTCTAATTATTCCAGCTTTGGTATTACTTGCCAAATTACCTATGAAAAAGGCAGTAGCCACTTCATTGCTTATTATAGCCGTAAAATCCCTTATTGGATTTTTAGGGGATGTACAAAACATTGAAATCGATTGGAGCTTCCTTGGATTATTTACAGTGTTTTCTGTGGTAGGTATATTTATAGGGATTTGGCTAAACAAGTTTATCGATGGAAAAAAACTCAAAAAAGGATTTGGTTGGTTTGTCTTCCTGATGGGTGTCTATATTGTTTATAAAGAGTTTACTCATTAAATCACAGTCTGAAGAAGCGGGTGTTATTTTAATGATCATCAAATTGATTTGAGTGAATGACTCTCAATTAAAATACAATTATCATAAGATCTCTATTTTCCTAATCCTATTTGTCCCTCGGCTTGTGGCTTGCAAGAAAGATCCCAAAGCCAATAAAGATGTCTATATTATATTGAAGTCAACGGAAATAAATTCAGAAGAAATAGCTGCTAAAGAAAAACTACTTGTGGAAAATAAGTGTTGTCTGTACCAGTGTCCAAGTTCTCTTTAAGGCTCTAGGAGTGCTCCACCTATGGTGGCTATAAAAGCAATGTATTCTGAAAGAGGCTTGCTCTAAAGAGGATTTCGATAAGGATTAATAAAATAAGTTACGGCTTTTTGAGTTTTTAAAGTCTGATACCAATACACTAAAAAAAATATAATGTCAGAAGAAATGAAAGTATGTCCTAACTGCTCATCTGTATACGGATATTCAGTTGGAAGTGGAATTTACAATTGTCCTGAATGTAGTTTTGAATGGGATTCTAAGGAAGGCGAAACTAAAGAAAGTGAAGTTGAACTCCATATAATCATCAAGGATGCCAACGGAAACCCCCTTGAAGAGGGGGATAGCGTCGTTATTGTAAAAGATCTTCCTGTGAAAGGATTTCCTAAAGCCATTAAAGCGGGCACCAAAGTGAAAAATATTCGGATAATAGAGGGTGATCATAATATCGATTGCAAGATTAAAGATTTCGGAGCCATGGCTTTAAAATCTGAGTTTGTCAAAAAAGCATAGATATAAATTTGGTGTAACCTAACCTCCTTCTCATAAAATTTTAAGGCATATCTAAGTTTCTACACTTGATCTTTTAAATTATTTAGCGATAGGTAAACGGATTTGTGATGGATACTGACTCGAATGATGAATCTTATTGAGTGCAATTACGCCATCAGACTCGTCGTAGTTGTTCCCTCCTGTATTCAAGTTTCTTGCAAATCTTGGAAAGTTACTGCTAGAAATTTCAATTCGAATGCGGTGTCCTTCTTTAAATACATTACTGGTTGACATAGGTGTTAATTCTAATTTGTAAACCTTTCCTTTTTCCATGAAGACTTCTTTATCATAGCCTTCGCGGTATCTAACACGCTGTATGGTTTCGTCTAAATTATAAGCGGTACCATCTGGGTGAACATCGATAAGTTTGATGGTAAAATCGGTGTCTTTTACATCGGAGGAGATATATAAAGTAGATTCAATAAATCCAGAGACTTCGGTATCTTTTTTAAGAACATCTGTAGAATACACTAAAATATCGTTGCGGGCTTCCATTTCCTTTTGATCAAACGCACCCCCTTTTATAGCATTTCCTGTACAACACACATTGCCACCATAAGAGGGGACTGGAGCCATGGGGTCGTATGTGAACTGGTCTGCATGGTCTTGTTTTGCTTTGTCCATAGTTAATTTACCATCGCCAAAACGGCTATTAGCACTTCCTTCGCTATTCAAGTAAAAAGTGTTCATTTGAGTATGTTCTGGAGGCCAAGTTTCAGCAGATTGCCATTGGTTACTTCCCATGGTATAGTATTGAACTCTTGGGGTTGTTTCCTTAAAGTCATTAGACTTTTCTTTTAGCCAAAGATCAAACCACTTTGTTATTTGCTCATCATAATTTAACCGAGCATCTCCAACACTTCGCTCCCCAACAACTGTGTTTTCCGAAGCTCTGGTATAAGCACAATGAAGAGTAGGGGCAATGACTAAATATTGATTATCACGTATAAAGGCGTCTTTAGAATTTTGGCGCACATGATTAAAAAGAGCCAGATTTGGAGTTATGGAGACATCATACCAAGAGGTGAACCAAAAGCTTGGGGTTCCAATTTCCATAGTATCATGATACAAACCACCTTTATACCAGTCTGGGTCGTTAGGTTTGCGGCGAATCATTTTATCAAAAATTTCGTGCTTTCCATCGATGTTTTTTAAAATGTCTTGAATAGGTAAATGACTTAAGGCTTCAGACATATCAACAGGTGGATTTTCGGGAGCAAGATCATAGAATCTAGAAATTCGCTTTAAATCCTCTTGGCTAGCTCCTTCTGGAATTCTAGGTTTAAATTTGTCCTGTTCAACGCCATAAAGCCAAGAAAAGAAAAGCATTTGCTCAACTCCGCCCCGGTACCAATTCCCTTGCTCATTGATATCGCCAACTTTACCTACACCTGCACCAAAACCTTGTGGTACCATTGCAGCATGAGAGGGATGATCTAAAGCAGAAACAGCCATCTGCCATTCTGCAGTAGATGAGCAACCAAGTGTGCCTATTTTACCATTAGACCAAGGTTGGTTTTTCATCCATTCAAAAGCATCATAACCATCAGTTAGTGGAACACCCAAAATATCCCATTCGCCTTCAGAAAAAAACCGTCCTCTTTCATTCTGGACGACATAGGCGTAGCCTTTTTTTACATAATCATAAGCCCGTTTTGCCTCACGTAGACGGCGTTTGCCATCTACCCAAGTATTAAAATTATAGGGGGTTCTTGAAAAAATAATGGGATAGGTGCCTTCTGCTTTTGGACGGTAAATATCAGTGGCTAAACGAATACCATCTCGCATAGGCATCATGACCTTAGAGTCTATTATTGCAATTTCATCTAGTTGGCTTAAAACATCGTCTTGAGCTTGTATAAACGTGCTGCTAAGAACAAAAAGGACTAGAGAAATAATAAATGTTTTTGGAGATATTTTCATTTCGAGTAAAATTTGCAACTAAAATAAGTTATTATTCTAACACTCATTATTTCTAATTGATTATTTCTATGTGCTAATCTAAAGGACACCTTGGAGGAAAAAGAAACGGACAGCAGGCTGAAACGACCAAATAGTAATGATATCAAGGATATGAGAACTATCAAACTTATGGCTTTGCGATTTCCTTTGAATTCTGGAGGCGATAGTTTTTTGCGTTACTGATGGAAGTGGTTAGCCCGTAAAAGCCAAAAGGCAGAGAGTCTTGGCTGAGGAGAGCGCCCTAAGAAGCTCCTTTACAGCCCTAGATTCTCCAGCTTTTGCTTGCGGACTAGAAACGGACAGCAGGTTGAAACGCCCAAATAGTATCCATTATGTATTACACCAATTTAGCATTCAAATGTCGGATAAAATCAGTTTCTTTTTTATTTACTAATCGTCATAAAATAGAACCGTTACTAGTGTTATGCTCATATTTTTTTCCTCAACTAAGTAAAAAATAATTCACATTTTTAATGCAGCATTTAAAAACTAAATTGGTATTACAGCCATTTACAGTGTCTTCTCAACCAAAACGTCTTGCTTTAGAAAGTGGCCCTTTTCGTCAACAACACTTATTTGGTAGCGACCTGGTTGGAGATGAATACTGGTTTCATGTAGTTCTGTGGTCGTGGTGAGGTAGCGTTCATCGATATACCAATGGACTTCTGTGTTTTTGGAATGTGCTAACTGTAGGACAACTTCCTCATTGGTTCCATCAAAACTTTTGGGGAGTAGAATCCGTTCATTTTTTCTTGGAAATATAAATTCCATCAACTCTTGTTCATCGGTAAGTTCACCACAATTGGGATGGAGTGGAGGAGGTGTTTCAAAACCCATAGTTTGTGTGAAATGCTTTTCAATTGGGGAGAGTTCAACAAAGGATTTCTTTTTCATTTTTGAAAGGGGATAGCAATTATTTTTGACCTCATAACGTTCCGTTTCGTCTACACTAATTTTTGTGTGATAGGTGCACTGCTGCACGGCTTTTGAGTGGGAGGGAATCCATAAGAGTTCACTTTTATCACAAGCCTTGCTTTTCGGCATCCCGCTAAAAGGGCATAGGTTTACTTGTTTTACATCGTCGTAAGGGGGTAGCAGCCAATCTTGGCTTTTGGGAAGCTCTTTAAATACGTCAAACATAATTGGTGCGGCTGCTTTTATGCCCGTAAGATTTGGTCTTCCTTCAGTATCGGCATTGCCTACCCAAACGCCAACGGTATACTCTTCATTCATCCCCATGGACCACGCATCTTTAAAGCCATAACTTGTTCCCGTCTTCCACGCAATTTGCTGGTCATCTCCCAAAATAGCACCAAAATTGAAATCTTCTGGGCGCTCCAGTTCCATCATCGCCTTTAAGGTAAAATAGACTGATGAGGCATGCCAATTGGAAGGTTTATAATCTAGCTCCTGTTTTGTAGTTGAAACGGAGGCGTTAATAGTCAGATTTTGAATTTCACCTGTGGAGTATTGACTGGAAGACGTTACATAGGTGGAATACACTTCTTTGAAATTGACAAAGGCTTGCGTTAATTCCCATAAACTGACCTCTGCCCCTCCTAAAATTAAGGTTAATCCGTAGTGATCGATTCCTTTATTAATTTGTTGTAATCCGGCATCTCGTAAATTTTCATAAAAAAGGGGTAGACCATAGTCCTGCAATACATTTACAAAAGGAACATTCAAGGAACGGCTTAGCGCTTGATGCGCAGGAACCAATCCATGGAATTTTTCATTGAAATTTTTAGGGCGGTATCCATTAAAACTCACAGGAACATCTTGTAATAGGGAAGTGGGTAAAATCTGACTTTTCTCTAGTGCCGCCGCATATAAAAAGGGCTTTAAGGTGCTGCCTGTACTTCGTTTGGCTTGCATCATATCCACATAGCGAAAAGGACTTTCTGGAGTACTTGTATTTCCTACATAAGCCAAGACTTTTCTGGTTTTGTTTTCTATCACAAGTAAGGATAGATTATAAATGTTATTCTTTTGAAGTGCTCGCTGATGTTTGACGGTAATTTGATTGGCTTTTTGCTGAAGTTGATATCGAATACTGCTTGCCATCACTTCCTTTTGGTCTTGTTGACATACAAAATCAACAAAATGAAAAGCTTGATTTGGCAAGGGTAGTGGCGTACTAGGCAAGTTTTCTAAAAGTGAAAGCTGATAGGTTTCTTCATCGATAACTTCTTTTGAAGCTAGTTTTTTTAAAAGAGCGTTGCGTTTATTTAGGAATTGCTTATCGTTTTTTCCTGGATAAATGATACTTGGCGAATTGGGTAAAACTGCTAAAGCAGAGGCCTGTCCCCACGTTAATTGCTTTGGTGAAATCCCAAAATACCGCCAGCTTGCCGCTTCAAGTCCTACCACATTTCCACCGAAAGGCGCGTAGGCCGAGTAGTGTAGTAGGATTTCTTTTTTGCTCAATTTTAATTCTAATCGAGTGGCTTGTACCAATTCAATAATTTTCTCGGTATAGCTTCGTTGTTTATTTTTTCTGGAAAGGCGAATCACTTGTTGTGTCAACGTACTTCCACCTCTTTTGGTTGAACTCGTTAAGTTGGAATAGAAAGCTTTAGCCATGGAAATAGGATTGAAGCCAATATGCCAGTAGAAATATTCATCTTCAAAATGAATAATGGCTTGCTCAAATTTTCCGGGAACCTCTTCTGCACTAGGAAATCGCCATTGCCCGTCGTCTGCAATTCGAGCTCCTAGTAAATTCCCATCCTGATCATTGACAACACAAGAGATAGGATCGCTAAACAAGACTTTGGGTAAACTAAACCACCACACTAGAACGACAAAGAGCAATACGCCAATAAGCCATTTCCTTTTTGAAAATTGTTTCATGAGTTATCTTTTCTACTTTTTCGAACAGCCAAGCAGCTCATTATCCATATTTTGCGACTTGTATTAGTCTACAACTTGAATCCATTGTCCTTGAGTTCGTCCAAAGTGATTTCCACTATACATGGCTTCAACTTGAGTTCCTGGTAAATAGTATTCTCCGAGATAAGAAGCATTGACTTTAATTTCAAAGTAAGTCGATTTTCTAGCTTCCAAATCAAAGTATATATACACCCGATCATCGCGGACATCTACATGATTGGCATTTTCAAAACTACCACTCTTAAAATCTGTAAATTGAGTATCGATAATTTCCCAACCACTTGGGATAAATTGACTTAGTGCTACCTCATTCAAATAGGAATTCGATTCATTTTTCACCTTCAGTCTTAGTGTGACTTCTGTTCCTTGCTTTAAGTTTTTAATATCAATAGGCTCTTTATTCACATCTGAATATTGAGTGGTGACCCTAAGATTTCTCGAAGAAGCTTGTTCCTCACCGATAGGTAATTGCCCAGATTGTAAAACGTTGACAAATAAACTCCCTTGTTTATTGTTTTGAACTGAAAGCTGGATTTTTGATGCTGAATCTACTTCCAAGTTGGTTTGATAAATTCCTTTTGAAGAGTTTACAGGAGTGGTCTTTCCATTCACCTGAAAGTTAAAATCTAGCTCTTTACCCCCTTTATACTTGATGTATTTGGACATGGCGAGTAACGCATAAGCCGTTTCATGGGTATGCAACCATTCATCTGAAGATAGGATCTGGGATACTTCTTCAGCTAAGCTGTTCATCTGTTCATCTTTTATAGACACATACGTTTCCAGTATCATAGCTAAGTCCCGAAGTTTAGAGCCATACGTATACCGGTATTCAGTTTCGCTTATTTGCGAATTACTAAATTCTTGTACTAGTTTTTTAGCAGTAGACTCTTGTCCTAATCTGGCATAAGCTAACGCCAATCTGGCCTTGGCCTTACTGCTTAAATCAGTTTTGTTTTTCAAGCGATTCATCGCGGCAACTTCTACTTCACCAGCTAAGACTAAAGTGTATAAGCGATAGGCTTGTACAAAATCACTTTCTTTAGGTGTTTCTGTCCATTTTCTAGCCTCTTCTTTTTGGTAGCTCTTCCATTTGGAAAGGAAACCAAAAGGCAATTGATAAGATTTTTCTTTGGCTTCCAACATGAAATGCCCTACGTAATTGGTGGTCCATTTATCGGGATCTCCACCTGGCCAATAGGCGATTCCTCCAGAAATTGCTTGGTATCTGTTTATCTTTTGAATGGTTTTTTGAACCTGTTCCTTCAGTTGATTTTCCTGTGGTGTATCTAAATCGACAATGTCTGATAAAAATAACTGAGGAAACGCTTTGGAAGTGACTTGCTCTACGCACCCATGCGGATAAGAGGTTAAATAATGCAATCTCTTTTCTAAATTCATTGGAGGAAATGCACTAAAACTGATACGTGTTGAATTTGTGCCTGGCGTACCAAAAGTGATTAATTCCAATTCTTTCTGCTCATTTTCTTTAAGTTCGAGTTTGCGAACAGTGGAACTCACCGGATTCGGATTAATAACATCGACTTCAACGTCGTTATAAGCTAGTTCATTTCCTGATTTGGCTTGGATCTTAATTTTTTGTGGACGTAAATCATCGCTAACTTTAAAATCAAAATACACTAGATATTCACCAGTTTCAGAAACTTGGAGGTCTTGTGTCGCCTCACCAATCAATTGAAGTTGGTCGTGGTTTTGTACACTTACTTGGATAGACTTGAGTTTATCGTCCATTACAAAAATAGTGACAGGAACCCTTACTTCTTCTCCAGGTGATAATTTTCTCGGTACTGAAGTTAGCAGCATCAAGGGCTGCTTTATCTTCATCACTTTATCTACACTTCCATAACTCTGTTGTTCTGGATTTCCAGCTACCAACATCGCTTTTACAGAACCGACGTAATTGGGCATGCGAAGTTGATGTGTTTTAGATTTTCCCGCTGCTAAATAAAAAGGGCCCAGATGTGTCACCACAGGCTTAAAACGCTCTGCTTTTCTGTTTTTCTTCCCTGCTGCTTCATCGCCACCACCAATCCTGTACACGTTTTTCAGACTTCCGCCATAAGCGCCAATAACATCGTCAAAAACATCGAAGGTGCGCACGCCTAAAGTTTGCTTCGCATTAAAATGCTCATAAATGTCTGGTGTTGTAAAGCTGGTCAAATCCAACAGACCTTCATCAACTATGGCGATGGTATAGGTCATTGCTTTTCCATTTTCTTCTGAAACATCTATGCTATAAGTAGATTCTGGTCGGATGCTTTCAGGAAGTTTGAGTTGAGGTTGAAGTTTGCGTTTTGGGTTCTCCACTTCAATTGGGATAACTCCAAACATACGAATGGGTAAATCGTTTTTTGTGTTTTGATGTTTTTGTAATAAGGAAATGCTGATGTAAGCATTTGGAGCCATGGCTTCTGTGATAGTGAGTTCCACATCAGTCATGCCTTTTTGGGCATCAATCCATTCATGATGAATAATTTCTGTTCCATTTTCGACACTTAGCAAGGCTTTTGCTTCTGCCATGGAGGGGAAATTGATTTTTGCTTTTTCGCCGACGCTATAGGTGTCTTTATCGCTGGTGAACACTAGATTATGCTCTTTGGAAGTCCGCTGAATAGTCCACCAATCTTTAAAAAAGTAAACCACTTCACCACTGGCATGCTGGCTTTCTTCATCCACTACCCGAATTAAATATCGACCCCGGTCATCTTCAGGAACGTTTAAGCTGAATTTAGCTTTTCCATTTGCATCGGTCGTCAATTCAAAGTTCTTATAAGGCTTATGTACTTTAGCATCTTCGTATCTGGAAAGTTGGTCATCTCCACGATTCCACCACCAACGCCATTCAATTTGATGGATGTAAACCTTTACTTTTCGCCTAGGTGCTATTTCACCTTTGTAAGTTACACTTACCACTTCAAAATTTGTCGCTTGGTCGGTTTCGAAGCGATGATTTTGATGAGACGTTAAGGCCCTTAATCCAACAAAATGCGAGTAAGGAGCATACCATTGTTCATCGACATCTATTGAAAAATCACCACCACCTTCAAAGACTTTGGTCAAAAAGTTAGCCTTGATCATTCCAGGGGGGTTGTTATTGAAATTAATATTTGAGCGGATATCCGCTTGTCCATTTTGGTTTACTTCTCCCCCAAACACCTGCAATTCTTGTGGGTAAAAGCGTCTTACAGGATCACTAAATTTGAAGGTTTTCAGTTTTTCAAATCGGTATTCAGCAGAAATGAACTTAGCTTTTACATCTGCTTTTAAATTTTTAGCAGTGGCGCCCGTTAGCCATTCGGTTGATAAGTTCAGTTGAATACTTTTGTCAAGTTGTTGAGGTTCCTCTGTAGTGGATAATTCAATTTTCAATCGGTTGGGCTTCACTGTAGCCACAGAAATAAATTTTGTAAACTTAACCGCACCTACATTTATGACCATTCGCCAGCTTCCAGTAGCGTCTTTTTCATCTGTTGAAAGAGGAAAATGATAAAAACCATTTACAGAAGAATTTTTCACTTCAGAATAAGTAAGTCTCCCTTGAGGATCAAAAAAATCGAGTTTAACAGGATGATTTTCGGGCAGTGGATTGGCAAAATCATCTAACACAAAATTGAACTGAATAGCTTCTCCTGGTCTATACACCCCTCGATCGGTGTACATAAACCCATTGATGCCTTTGGTGATTTTAGTTCCTCCAACTTCAAAATTACTCAGGTTTAAAGCATTCGAATTTTCAAGTTTTAAGTAAGCATAATTACTGGAATTTTGGGCGATTGCAAAAACTGCTTTTTGTGAGGACTTAAATTCAGCAATCCCTTCATTGTCGGTTTCTGCACTTCCTAAAACCTGCTGTTGTTGATTGTAAAAGCTAACTTTTGTTTGCGCCTCTGGAGATCCAGAAAGTAAGTTTGTAGTGGCTACAAAGTAATTTCCCTTTTCTGTTTTTTTGATCAATACACCTAAATTGGAGGCCATCACATTGCTACTTACAAAATTATCATCATTGTAATAGGCCTCATGACACGCATTATCTTGTTCTTGCCAATTGTAAGTTGTATTTCTAAAACCCCAAGCTTCTTTATTCCAATACTCCTCTTCCTTATCCTTCTCAAATTCTTTGGCAATTTGATGTATCTTTTCAGCATCTATTTGTTCATCTTCACCACAATTGTATAGGCTGTAGGCTTTTCTGAAACTGATTTCAATTTGATAAATGGCGCCAGGGGACACTTCAAATATGGAACTCAAATCCATCGCATGAGCCTGCCATTCGCCAGCATTGTTTAAGTCATCTTGATTAAGCGGGATGGTTTTTTTGGCGACCAATCTACCTACATCTCTTAAGTAGTAGTTGTTTGTGGAGTTGAGTTCACTATCCTGCAAAAATTGCAGTACGTTGTTTTCATAAATCTGAATAACACGCAAGTCCACAGCGGCTAAGTTTACAGTTTCAAAATAAAAGGGGTTGGATGGGCTGTTGGGTAAAATAACCCCTTGAGAAATCAATTTCACCTGTGGTTTGAGTTGCTGAAAGCGGATAGATTTTGAAAATTCAGTTTTAAGGTTACTGCCATATTCCGCTTTTATGCCTTCAAAAACTCTCAAAGTGACCTCACCTTTGAATTTGCTATTTGGAAAAACATTCAACACATTTCCATTGACTTCAAATTTTAGATCAGTGTCATCATTCAATTGAACCAAACCTAAAAACTCCTGATTTGGGTCTAAACTTTCAGAAAAATTAATTTCTAAATATGGCTTTTTCGCTTTTGCTATGCGAACGTCCATCACTTTAAAATTATCTTTTCCAGGGATGATAAAAGTTTCACTTCCCTCAGTTTTGGAGTTCACTGGTGATCCATTCCAAGAAATCAAAACTTTGGAATCGTCTTTTTCACGGTAAATACTATCGATTACCACTTCAAAATAGTTGGCATCTGAAGCCGTTAAAAACCGAACATCTAAGTCTCTATCGTTTTGTTGTGCAGAAATACTCTTTTTGATATTTTCTAAACTAAGCACATCAGAAGCCTCGATTTCTGCTGAAATATATTGCCAATCGGCATCATAAGATTGTATAGATTGGAGTCCGATTATAAAATCAGGGACTATGGTTTCAAACTTAAACTGAAACATTTTGTCCTCTTTTGGTAAGTTTTCGTACAACTCACTTAAGTCTAGGTTGAATTGATAGGTTGTCGCAGGTTGGAGTTTTTGTTTCGGAATAAAACGCAGTCGATTTCCATTTTCGATATATAAATCGCCTTTTACTTCAGGTTCAATTTTTACAAATTCTGATGGAAGTTTTTGATCGGTAGTGTATTGAGGCAACTTCTCTTTCAACTGAATTTCAACAGGAGACGCAACAGAAATAGGCTGCTGAGTGTAATTCTGAATATATTTTGAAGCAATAGCAGCTTGATCTTCAGAGGTACCGTCTGAGCAAGATTGGACTAAGAGAAGAAGACTTAAAAGGAGGATGGACTTTTTCATAGAGATAAGCTTAAAAAATTTCAGAGTTCATGGGTTTAAAAGTAATTATAATAGGCCAATTATGGGGCGGAAATCTGGGTTTATAAAAGCTCTGCTTATGGGACCCTAAAATTCTAGGTAGGTATTTGCTGGGAAATACAAAAGATGAATTATAAAAAATAAATAGCGTATTTGAAAATAAATATGGAGGTAAAAATGACGAAAATCTGCATTTGATTTGCAATGAAAGAGAATAAGCGAGTTGTGTTGGCACACATCCTGTGCTTTAGGACCTTAAATGCATCATTTTGAGAGGTTTAATTAAAAGTCTATTGGATAAGATATATGAAAGTCTTAGTTTAGTTGATAATAATACATATAACCCCTGTACTGAGGATTTGAATAGGGTTTATAGGGATGTTAGGGCTTATTAAACAATAGATCTGCAACAATGAAAATTATGGGTAACAACAAAACACATACTGAAGCAACATCTGCAGATACTACATCAATAGGTTTTGATTATCAATATTATTTTTTTCTATGGAAGGTTTTATCATTGTTGCCAGATGAATCTGTTGGACTTGAGGTCAAGGATGACGTACATTGTGACTTAAAAAATAATCATCGGTTACTATATCAACTTAAACATACTATTAAAAAAAGCGCTGATGGTTCTCCAAAAAATCTGACGACATCCGATATGGATATGTGGAAAACCTTTTCTAACTGGTCTAAAGTAATTTCTGATAAAAATGATTTCAGAGAAAAAGTACCGTCACAACTAAACTATTTAGAAAAAACCTCTTTTGTTCTAGCAAGTAATAAATCATATAACAAATCAAATAAAGTAGTTAGTATTATAAATGATTTGCAAAATGAAGTGAAATCTGAAAATGATATTATTAATTATTTCACTAAAATAAAAGATAATTCAACAAATGCAACGTTGAAAAGTTACATAAATGATGTGTTGTCGTTAAATATTAAAGTTTTGAAGTTTTTTTTATTGAACGTCTTTTTCCACCTAGATGAAGATGACATTATTAATAAATGTAAAGATGCTATCAAATCAAAGATGATACCTCTAAATAAAATTGATGAGGCTTTCGCAAAACTTAATTCTACTATTCACACTGATAATTTTCTGAAGGTGAAAGACGGCGATAAGATTGAAATATCTTTCGATACTTTCTTTATGAAGTATAGACGGTATTTCGATATTTATAGAAATGGAAATTTAGTCGTTCAGGAATATACGGGGCTGATGCCATCTAGTTTATATGATCAGGTTTTCATAAAACAACTAGTCGAAATTGGTTATGTGGCTAATGATGATTTTGAGCTGATAAGCGAACTAACACGTTTTAAACTCAAACTACAAACCAACCTTTTAGATTGGAAACAAAATGGAGAAATCACAGACAGCGAGTTAAAAGCATTTAAAAACAACTCTTTGATTATTTGGAATACAGAATTTCGATTCAAATATATCGGAACTGTTTCCGAAGAGGAATATAACTTGAAGGGGCTGGATATATTACAAAAAGTATTAAATGAAGACCTTGATTTGGGTGGTCAAAAGTTAGATGTTGATTTATGCCAAGGTAAGTTTTATTCACTCTCAGATGAACCATTAATTGGGTGGCGAAAAGATTGGGAAAAACATAAGAAATGAAAATAGATTATAACAATATAGGTATAGGTACTTTGGCTATCGGCTCAGTATTAAATAATGGTAATCAATTATCTGTTGCTAAGGCGTCTTTAATATTGCCCTTTATTATGCATAATGAAAGTTTAAACTATTTGGCAAGATCAAATACGAAAATAAAAAGTCTAGAAAATCTAATAGCTGAAAAAACTAGTTATTTCTCAAACTTCAACGCTCGTTATTATGATTCATTAGAAGTATCATTTTCTTCTATTCAATACCTCACTGAAATGGGGTATGTGCGATTTAAAGATGATTTCCTTATTAGCATTAAGCCAATGGAATATGATAATAAGATGGGAAATAGAGCAAATAAAATATTTCAAGCAGCTAACAATGTTTCGTCAATACTTGCAACAAATGATGCAAACCTATTTTTAAACTTAAGAATTGAACTATGAATTTTAGTATAATTAAAATAGCCTTATGGCTCAAAAATGGAAGAGTTAGAGAAATCGAATTTAAGCCAAACAAAGTAAATATAATTACCGGTGGGAGTCATACAGGTAAAAGTGCAATTCTAGAGATTATCGATTATTGTTTCTTTTCTAGTAAATCTAGAATTTCAGAAAGCATGATTAATGAAAATGTTTCATGGTACGGGTTGAATTTTTCAGTCAATGATAAAACATATACTATAGCAAGAAAGTCACTTATTGAAGGGAAAGTTTCAGACGAATACTACTTCTCTTCTTTCGGAGAAATTCCTAAAACTGTTGAGACTAACAACTCTGAAAATGCTATTAAATCAATTATTGAAACAGAATTTAATATAGATAGAGATGCAAAGTTTCCTAGTGATTATGGTAGCAACTACATAAAATCAGGCACTAAAATATCTTTAAGATATTTTTTAATGTTTAACACAATATCAGGTAATATTATTGAAAATGATGAAGGAATATTTTTTGATAAACAAAATGAAACCAGATATAAGGAGGCATTACCTCGCATATTTGACCTTGCACTAGGTATTGAAACAGTTGAAAATATTCTTAAAGCTGAAAAAAAATCCGAATTAGAAAAGCAATTAACCCAACTGGTTAGAAAAAACAAAACAATAACAGCTAAAGCAGATGATTTTAATAAAGAAAAGGTACAGATACTGCAACAGGCAAAGGAGTATAATGTAATTAAGGATAGTACAAATTCAGTTGATGCAATAAATGAACTCAATAATGCAATATTAGGAGTTCAATCAAGTTCGACTTCGAACTCTGAAAGAGAAAAATTAGAATCATCTTTTTATGCCCTGCAAAGAAAAATAAGAAACATTACAAAATTTGCTAATGAATATGAAAAGTACAAAAAGACGATAAAGAATCTTAGCGACAGCTTAAAACCAATCGAATTTCTTCGAGAAAAAGATTCAGAAATAATTAAAACCTCAATATTTGATGAACTTGTTAATTCATTTACAAAAGACTTAGATTTAATTCGAAAATCATATAGTACAAACACTCCTATTGACAGACAGGTTAAGGATAATGTAAAAGATTTAGAGACTAAACTTAATGCAATAAAAGAGGAATTAGATTTACTTCCAAAAGAAAATAAAAGTTTCCAAAATGAAAAAGAAAAATATTTTTTCTTAGGACAAGTTAAATCAAAACTTGAAATATTCTCATCAAACGCTCCTAATGTAAAGGTTACTTATGATGATGAAATTAAACAATTAGAAGACCAAATCAACCAATTAATTATTACTAACACAGAAGAGAAAAGAGAACTTACGATAAAATTAATTGAAGAAATAATTCACGACTATATTAAAGAATCAAAAGAAGCCTTAGCTAATTATTCAACTTATCAGCCAGTATTCGATTATAAAAACAAAACGTTGCTCTTAAGAAAACCAAGGACTTCCTATATAGAAAATGTTGGTAGTAGCTCAAATCATATGTTTTTACATTTGTTTTTTTCGCTTTCAATGCATGAAGTTATTTTTCAAAACAATTCACCTTTTGTTGCGCCTTTTCTAATTGTAGACCAGCCTAGTAGACCTTACTATGGAACGAATGGCAAAAGAAAAACGAATGAGCCTGAGAGTGACGATTATAAAATCAAAAAAGCTTTCGAATTATTGGACACATTTATAGCAACAAGGAATAGTAATAAAGGAAATTTTCAGATGATTGTATTAGAACATATACCTAAAGAAGATGTTTCAGATTTGAAAAACATACATGTCGTTGAAGAATTTTTCGATGGTAATGCACTAATTCCAAAATCATATCTTAATTAAAAACAAGCCCTAACAACGTTTATAGTGCATAGCACCCTGCGGGATGCTACGACACCATAAACGGGACGTTACCTGCAAGTGCAAAAAAAAAGAGGTTTAAAATAATAATGGATGAACAATAAAATCACTTTTTTAATGGGGATAGTAGGGGTTATCCTTTTTGTAGTTTCTTCTATTTTAGGTGGGTTTTTAATTGAAGATTATAACAGATTAAGTCAATATATAAGTGAATCCTATGCAATTGACACTGAATACGGAAAAATTTTAAGAACATTTGGTTACATCCCTAGTGGTATTTTTATGACCTTATTTTGCTTTCTTGGAGTGAGATATTTTCAATCTTCCAAACTACTCAAAATAGGATTTTATGGAATCGGAATATTTTATGGACTGGCCACAGTAGTTGTTGGAATATTTCCTTGTGATAGTGGTTGTAACAAAGAATTAATCGATCCGAGTTCTTCTTAACTAATTCATAATTTTATGGGTTTACTAACTTATCTATTTGTCCCTGTTTTTATGATTTTAATTGGATTGGGTTTAAAAAAATCACCCAATAACAATACGTTTTCTTTACAATCAATTGTATTTGTTGCAATCAGTATTTTGCTTGTATATATTTTAGTTTCTGACTCGAACTCTGAATACATAGGTCTATATCAAAGAATGATAGAGTCGGTGTTTATTATATGGATAATCTTTTGTGCTATTGTTATTAAAAATAAAACCAGCAGGTAACAATGAACCGAGGTAAAAAACAACTCTTTTATACTTTATTTTGAAACAGGAGTAGTCTAGGCTCACGGATTCATATAACTGATTCTTTGAGCTTTTTTAATTGATTTTTCTTTATTTATTTAGGCAACACTGAAACGTATATTTCATCATATGGCCTACTAGATTTTGCGATAGCAAAACATGCGTTGTATTAGAATCTTGAATGCATCCTCTTTAGTAGTTAATTAAAAGCCCCTTTGATAAAGTATGCAAAAATCTTAATTTAGTTGAGAAACAATGCCTTAAATATATAACCCCTTTACTGAGGATTTGAATAGGGTTTATACAAATGTTATGTCCAACCAAGACTAAAGAACCACGCCCGAAAAAATCTCTGACTTTCAGACTTGCGGCTTTGGACGGATAAATTTGGGAATTGATTTTTACTTTTGAGAAGAGAGGACTAATCGAATAAATCCTAAACGCAGGAGGAGTCGTTTTCTGGATTTATGAATCGGGAAAATTAGTTGAAAATAGGAACTTCAATTTTTAGGAGTATCCAAACTCATCCTCTAAAGACGTCCTCTCTTTGGGCGAATTTATGGGAAGTAGATTTTGTCGGGTAAATTTTCCGCAGGAGCGGCGTCAATAAATCGGTAAGACGACTGGCGAAGAAATTCGTTAAGCTGCTGAAATCCTGGGAATCGTCTCTTGAAACCGCTGGAAGAGATTTTTGGCACCCCCCCCCGTAATCGAAGAATGAGTTTGATAGAAGTTCGGCAAGAGCTTTAAAGAAATCATCATCAGTTTTTCATTTGGATTTAAAGTGTTATATTGAGTGCGAATTTACTTTGTTTGGATTCGGGAAAAGCCCATAAAAAATAAAGAAAAAAGGGCCAGTACATAACAAAAGATACAATGATCATAGAGGCTAAACGCCGCTACGCCGTGTAGCTAATCGTTATGGGCAATTAAAAATAAGATGGTATGCGAAAGCCAAAGGGCTGACCACCCAAAGTGACACAAAAAAAAATAATGGAGTCCAGAACCCATTTAAAAAAACGGGGCGTATTCTGAAAAGCCTTACGAGTAAGAAAAATATTATATAAATATTATGCCATCATCAATCCCTTATGACCCTTCCCTAATTTTAGGGAATATTGTCCAACAAGATAAATTGGATAATTTACTTAAAATGAGTGAATTACAAGCGCCAGCAGATGCGTCTCAAACTGACTTGAATTCATTAATTTCCTTAAAACGCAGTATCGACATGACCGTACAGGAAATGATAGATATGGGTGTAGATGTTACTGATTTAATAACTGAATCGAACACTATAGGAGAAGAAATTCAGAAAGCAGCAATTAATTATGGGAAAGCAAAACTAGCTGCAGAAAAAGCACTACAACCACTTCGAGCAAAGCTTTCTGGTGTAAGTGAAGAGGTAGAAAGTCCGATTGATTATAATAAAAGCGCCATAAAACAGATGCCTATATCTTTCGACTCACTACAGATGAATGTACAATATTTCTCATTTGATGAAAATACACAATCATCTTCTTCACACGCTTCAACTATTTCTTCATTTGTAAGTGAATCACTTAGCTATTTTGGACAAAAACAGGCTAGTCAAGCGAAAGCTTCGGCACAGGCACAAGTTAATAGCCAAACCTCCAGACACAGTATTGCTGGTACACTCGTTATTGCAATCACTTGTACTCATAAGAACGCTCAAGTATTTGCTCCATTTATTTTAGATGTTGATAAAGGAGTAAGAGCTTGGAACGCCTTATTCCCTGATGATATGATTAAAACAAATGATCCAGCTTCTATTGCTAAAATAGAGGCTAAATCAGATACTAAGGGTGATAAATCGTTTAATCTTTTATCTGGGGCTACTTATGGATCATCTTTTATTGGAATGGTACATATCTTAAATACTACAAATACAACCTCTTCACAAAGTATGGAATCGATTGCGGCTTCTATGCAAGAAACTTTAGATGTTGGTGGTTGGTTTGCAGAAGGTACTGGAACATTTGGAGTTGCCGCATCATTTTCTAATAGTGCTAAAGATTTACTTAGTACACAGAACATTCAATCTCACTGTTCACTTGTAACTATGGGAATAATTCCTTCAATTAAATCCAATATACTTGAAACAGGAGTTAAAGAATTTGCAGATTTTAGTCCTGATAAAGCTATGGCACAATTAAATGTGATGCAAGGCTCTAATGTAGATCAAAATGCTACAATAGGTTCTGCTGCTGGACAAGCAAAAAATGGGCAGCAATTGATTACTGTAGCAAATTCTAAAATAACTGCAACCCTTAGCGCAGTATCAGATATTGCTAAAACTCAAAACAATATAATTGATACAAATTCAATGATGACTGCTATGGATGACTACATACAAAAATGTATTGAGGGAGGAGATAATTTAGGCGTGCCTGTTAATTATTACTTAAAACCAATTACTCAATCCATGATTGCGCAATCTTGGATGGCAAAATATTATCCAAATAAATTTAATCAGGCAGGTGCTGCAGATGATAGTAAAGACTCTTCGTCAGCAGAGGCTCCTAGTTCTTAATATTTACCGTTAGAGGAATAAATTAATATGATTTATTCCTCTAACTTTTTTTTCAAATTAATCAATACAGGGTAGCCGAAAACTGTTAAGAGAGTAGGTAAATCTTAAAATAAAAAAAATGCCATTTTTAACAAAAGAATTAGCAGATACTTTATGTACCGCAATTGTACTTGGTTTTGTAAAGACGGATGGATCAAGAACTCAAATTCAATATGCAAATGCAACTGAACAAATAGATTATAAGACTGTTGAATCTAAATTTTCAGCATTGGGTGTTACTTTATCTATTTCCCAATCAGTAAGTCAACCAGAAACTGCTTATATAGTTGCAAAAACACCAAAAGTGCCAAGTAATGATTATACCAAATATTTAACTAGTGACTATTGGAAATATCTTCAGGCTATAACTAAAAGTGCTAATGCTTTAAAAACGGCTCCTTATGGAGCATATATTGGAGGTATGTCTACAGTAAATAAATTATTTTTAATAGGTCCATCAAATTTAGACCAATATGATCCGGTATACCGAGCAGCTGATGATGCTGCTGTTGGAGTTGCTTATTCTAAAGCAGTGAAAGACACCAATAGTGCACTGGATTGTTTAAAAAAAGATACGCCTGCAGCTAAACCTGCTGGATTATCACTCGATTTCACAGATTTAAACTCACCTATTATCACACCTTTCATAAATGGTAAGCTATTTAAGAGTTATCATGGGATGATACAAGCAATCGTTAAATACCAAACAACAATTGATACCAATAGTTTTATATTTGAAATTTCTCTTGGAAATAATACGAGTAAAGTATCATCCTGTTTTCCATGTTGCACTTTAATGACTGCAAATAATACACCTCCTACATCAACACATTTTGGAAGAGGGGATAATTGGAACATTCCTCAAAATTGTAATTCACGATCGGCATGGGAATCAAAAATTACAAGTTATTATGAATCTGGAATAAAGTCTATGTCTACAAATAAAAAAACGCACAACCTTACCGAAGTCCTGAAAATTAATGCTGTAGCAAGTAAAATTCCTTCTGTTTTTCTTGAGGCTTTAACATTCGAAAGTAAGTTTACGGAAAAAATAATTAATACACTAGCATAAAATAGTCATGCCTACTTCCATCCCATACAATCATGCATCGCTGGCACTCGGCAATATTGTCGATACCAACGTGCTTAATTTATTGAAAAAAATAGATAGTATACAGTCAAAAATAGATGCTGCAAAAGATAAACTGAATTCATTTATAATGATGAAAAGAAGTCTGAGTATGACAGTTAATGAGCTAACAGATTTGAATATTGATGTAACTATCATAATCGAAAAGTTAAATGCTGTGGATACTTCTATTGCACAAGCAGCTACCACTTACATGGACATTCAGATACAATCCGAAGATAAAATTCAGCAGTTAAGGGAACAAATTGCAGAATTAGAATTAAGCGATACATTGGAAAGTCCTGTAGATTTTTCTTTGAGTACTATTAAAAGGTTGCCTCTTTCCGCTTCTTCTTTAAAAATGGATGCGCAGTATTTTTCTTTTGGAAGTAATCAGGAATCAGATACAATAACCAGTATTGAAAAATATGTGAGAGAATCGACTAGTAGCCTTGGCCCAAAATCTGAAGAAGTTGCTCAAATGGCATCTTCTCAGGTTGCCCAACAAAAACAAAAACATAATCTTGCTGGAACTCTTATTATTACTGCTAGCTGCACACATCCTAATGTGGCACTGATAGATCCATTAATAATCGATATTGATAAAGCAATTGCTATTTGGAACAGTACCTATACTTCTTTAGAAGATCTAATTAACACTTCTGATCTAAAAGAAGTCAAATCGCTATCAGAAAAAAATACTACTGATAAAAAAAATATTTCTGTAATTAGTGGAGCTTCTTATGGATCTAGTTTTGTTGGCATGGTTCATATCATAAAATCGGAAGCTTCAAGTATAGGTCCAACCAAAGAAGAAACTGATCAAATCGAACAAAAATTAAAATTGGGAGGTTGGTTAGAGAGTTCTTCTGGTGGATTAGGTGTCGGATCTGATGTAATGAATGAAGTGAAAAAATTGCTGAGTACACAACAAGTCTCCTCTCATATAAGTGTTATTACTATGGGTGCAATTCCTACAATAGGTTCTAATCAGTTATCCTTAGGAGTGAAAAAACTTATGCAGTCGAATCTCGATGACAAAAGAGATCAAATAATATCTGAAACTTCAAAATCAAAAACATCCATAGACTCAGTTGCTGATGAGGCTATGGATGCAAGTCGTTCTATAAATATACAAAACAAGAGTATCAAAAATCTTATTAGTGGACTAGCAGAAATTGATCAGGGGAGTAATAAAGTGCTTGACATAAATTCGATGATGAATGCATTTGAAAATTACAATAATGTAATTAAAGGTTAAGAATAAGGTAGGGGGATCTGGCTCTTATAAAAATCTTCGAGGCCAAGGAAACGGAATAGAACTCGTAAGCCGGCTTCTTCTTTGAAAAAAAAAAACAATATATACTCTCACCTGAAAT
>NZ_PJBS01000086.1 GCF_002836055.1 Psychroflexus sp. MES1-P1E | reverse complement strand
TAAAAATCGAGACAAACCAAAGTAAAGGAAAACTCTCCACCCAAAAGGCAGAATAGTAATGGGTATTGTTTTGGTTTGAAAACAATACGAATCCTATTACTACTAAATAGAGTGTATTATAAAGACTGAATAGGTCCTCCCCACTTAAAACTAAAAACACCAAGGATAACAAACTTAATAATACTCCTATTACTTTGGTGCTTCTTACTCCTAGCCACTGTGGGAGTGTTTTAAGATACAGACTATCAAATCTTGTATCCCTAATTTCAAAAGGAATGGTAAGCGCAATAATCAAAAAAAATCTACTTAAGATATAATATATAATCTCTGTAGCTAATAAATTATAACCTTGACCAGTTTCAAAAAAAGGCAATACCGCAGTTGTTCCAGTCCAAACTAAAGCGATAACGAATATCTTTAGGCCACTCACATCTCTAAGATTTTTTGTCTTTGGCAAAAAAGGGAGTACATATAGTAGAGTTAATATCCCCATGCAAACAATAAAAAGAAAAACTTGAAGCGTCATTGTAACTAAGATTATTCCCAACGGAATGATAGATAAAAGGGACAACAAAACAATTTTCTTCAATTCAATAGTAATGGTTTCACGCTTCAATTTTAACACTGGATAATATTTAACAAAGTTGTAAGCCACTACTGTCGAAAAAAAAATGAACAACATTATATCACTGTTCACTGTCAGATTAAAATTCTGAAAAGTCACCATTGTAAAAGAGACAACGGCAAGCGCTACATGAAGGCTTGAATTGATATAAAACTTGAAGGCTTGTTGTAAAAAATTCATAAGCACAAAAGTAAAGTTTATTCAAAGTAATTTTCTTTAAAACTTAACGATAGTCTATCCATCTTTAACAATCGTTTCATTTAAAATAATGTAATTTTGTGAGCAAATTTCTAAAAAATCTTAAATGAATATAGAGTCATTTGCATCAAGACATATTGGTCCTCGTGGAAAGAGCATAAAAGAAATGCTTAAAGCCGTTGGAGCTGAGTCAACAGGTCAGTTAATCTACGAGACTATCCCAGACGATATAAAGTTAGAACAGAAGCTAGACTTGCCCGCTCCGCTGACTGAATATGAATTTTCTAAGCATATTAATTCTATCGCTAAAAAAAACAAAACTTTTAGGTCTTATATAGGTCTTGGTTACCATGAAGCAATTTTTCCTGCGGTGATCCAAAGAAATGTTTTTGAAAATCCAGGATGGTATACCGCTTACACACCTTACCAAGCTGAAATTGCTCAAGGTAGACTTGAAGCCTTGCTTAATTTTCAAACAATGGTATCTGACTTAACAGGTATGGAATTGGCTAACGCTTCTTTACTAGACGAAGCTACTTCTGCAGCTGAAGCCATGAATTTATTATATTCTGTAAGAACAAAAGGACAAAAGAAAAATAAGGTTGTTAAGTTTTTTGTTGGTGATAATGTATTACCTCAAACTTTAGCTTTATTACAAACCAGATCTGAGCCTCTAGATATCGAATTGGTTGTTGGAAAATATGATGAATTTGATTTTGATCCCAGTTTCTTTGGTACGCTGGTTCAATATTCTGGTAAATGTGGAGAAATTAATGATTTTGAAAACTTTACCAAAGAAGCAAAAGAAAATGATATTAAAGTAGCTGTCGCTGCTGATTTACTTAGCCTTGTTTTACTTGAGGCTCCTGGAAATTGGGGAGTTGATGTAGTCGTTGGAACCACGCAACGTTTTGGAATTCCGCTTGGTTATGGAGGGCCACACGCTGCTTACTTTGCAACTAAACAAGATTATAAGCGGAGCATCCCAGGAAGAATTATAGGAGTTACTAAAGATCTCAATGGAGATACTTCTTTAAGAATGGCTTTACAAACTAGGGAACAGCACATCAAAAGAGATAAGGCAACTTCCAATATTTGTACTGCTCAAGTTTTACTTGCCATTATGGCTGGAATGTATGCTGTATACCACGGGCCAGAGGGTCTTAAGCACATTGCAAGTCAAATTCATAAAAAAACAGTAAGTCTATCAGACGCTCTTGAAAAATTGGGATACTACCAGGTGAATAAACTTTACTTCGATACTATTCTTATAAAAACTGATGCTGATAAGGTTAAAGATTTAGCTGAAAAAAAAGAGATTAATTTTTATTATCCAGATTCTGAAAGTGTTTCCATTTCTTTAAATGAAACTACCTCTTTTGAGGACCTCAACGATATTCTTGATATTTTCGGAGAGGCAAGTGAGAAAAAAGCTTTAAAACTTCAAGACTTAAAAGAAGGTATCATTTCGTCTAGTGTATTAAGTAGACGGACTGAATTTTTAACCCACGATGTCTTCAATGTGTACCACTCTGAAACAGAATTGATGCGTTACATAAAAAGGCTAGAAAGAAAAGATCTAGCTTTAAACCATTCCATGATTCCACTGGGATCTTGTACCATGAAGCTTAATGCAGCATCAGAAATGCTTCCTTTGTCCAATCCACAATGGGGTAATATTCATCCATTTGTTCCTAAAGAGCAAGCTATGGGCTATCAAGAAATCCTAAATAGTTTAGAAGATTATTTAACGGAAATCACAGGATTCTCAGCTACCTCATTGCAGCCCAATTCTGGTGCACAAGGTGAATATGCTGGTCTAATGGTGATTCGTGCTTATCACAAATCCAGAGGGGATTCTCATCGGAATATCTGTTTAGTGCCCTCTTCTGCTCACGGCACCAACCCTGCAAGTGCGGTTATGGCCGGAATGAAGGTCGTAGTAGTTAACGCAACCGAAAAAGGTAATATCGATATTGAAGATTTAAGATCTAAGGTTGAAAAGCATAGCGAAAACCTAGCGGCCTTAATGGTGACTTATCCTTCTACTCACGGTGTTTTTGAATCAGATATCAGAAAAATTACTACGCTTATTCACGAACATGGTGGACAAGTATATATGGACGGCGCCAATATGAATGCCCAAGTAGGCTTAACAAGTCCAGGAAGAATTGGCGCAGATGTTTGTCACTTAAATTTACACAAAACCTTTTCTATTCCTCATGGAGGTGGTGGCCCTGGAGTTGGTCCTATATGTGTTGCAAAACAACTTGCTCCTTTTTTACCAAACAATCCTTTGATAGAAACTGGCGGGACTCAGGCCATATCTTCCATTTCTGCAACTCCTTTTGGATCTGCTTTTGTATGCCTAATTTCATACGCTTACATCAGAATGTTAGGAGAAAAAGGGCTTAGAGAATCTACAGAGTATGCTATTTTGAATGCTAACTATATTCAAGATAGACTAAAAGGACATTACAAAACCTTGTATTCTGGAGAAAAAGGAAGAGCTGCTCACGAGATGATTATTGATTGTAGAGATTTTAAAGAGTATGGTATTGAAGTAAAAGATATTGCCAAACGCCTTATCGATTACGGATTTCACTCCCCTACAGTTTCCTTCCCAGTAGCGGGAACTATGATGATAGAACCTACAGAAAGTGAAAGTAAAGCAGAATTAGATAGATTTTGTGAAGCTATGATTTCTATTAAAAAGGAGGTAGAAACTTGTACAGTTGATAATCCTAATAATGTATTGAAGAATGCACCGCATACGATGGGGATGCTCACCGCAGATCATTGGGACTTCGACTACAGCCGACAAACAGCTGCTTTCCCATTACCCTTTGTTTCAGAAAACAAATTTTGGCCAACCACCAGACGAGTTGATGAAGCTTATGGTGATAGGAACCTTACCTGTACATGCGCTCCAATAGAAGCTTATATCTAGAATTATCACTGAAAATTATTCAAAACCTCCTTAAGCGAACTTTCCTTAAGGAGGTTTTTTTATAGTTGATAAGTTTAAACCAAAACAATGAACTTATCCCAGACTGAAAAACTAAAACTCATTGAGTTTACAAAAAATCACTACGTTGACTTTAATGATGTAAGATTACTTATTACTAAAGACTTAGAGGACCACATTTTACAGCAAATGAAAGAAGATGAAGCACTTTCTTTTGAAGAGGCGCTTCAAAATGCATATAAAAATTATGGTGTAATTGAATTTTCAGATGTTTCTGATTATTATACAAAGGAAATCAAAACCTAGATTTTGGTTTTTAGCAACTGCATGTTTTTTGATTATATATTCTGCGATGATCTCACTTGACTCTATGCCTTTTCTTCTTGCTAGTGGTTTCATACCAGTAATTATATTTGGATTGATCTTCTATTTTCGCAAACTTCATAAGGAAATTAAAGAATTAAAGAAAAGGGACAACTACTTTTACTTAGATTAACTTCTTGTGTCTAATAATTCAATTCTATTTCCATTTATTCCAAATTAAATTTATAACGTCGTATAAATAAATTGAATTGTTTTTTGGTGGATTGAAATTAAAAATAAGTAGCATAAGCTTAGTTACGGTAATTATTTTTATTAAAAAGCAGGCGAAAAAGAAACGATTTATTATGACATTATAGGTTTAAATTGGGATTACCTTCATGCCTTTACTATTGGCTCCTCATATCGGTAGGCTTAGTGAAACCCAAGATTTATCTATGGCTATTTTAGCATTTTTTACGATGGTTCCATTTATTGCTTTCTACTTAATTTACTTTTTACTCTATAAAGAAAGATCAGAAATTCAAAGAGAACTTTTTAAACAAAAAATTAAATTTAAAATTCAAGTTGTTTAAAATCAAATTCAAGATAGACATCAAAAAAGATTAGATTTGTTGAAAAATTTACAATTAAGTTACATTAACAGTAACTTGCGTTAAAAAGTGTTCACATATGGATAATATTAAAATTGTTGGTGTTGGGAGCTATATTCCAGATATAATCAAAAAGAATGAAGACTTTTTGAAAAGTGAATTTTTCAATCAAGATGAAACTGCTTTTGATGCTCCCCCTGAAGTCATTATTAAAAAGTTTAAAGCTATTACTGGCATTGAGGAACGACGATATGTTGGTAACGAACTAAACATGTCAGACATAGCGACATTTGCCGCTGAAAAAGCTATAAAAGATTCAGGTATAAATGCAGAAACTCTAGATTATATCATCGTTGCCCATAATTTTGGGGATGTAAGTCACGATAAGCAGCAAGCAGATACAGTCCCTAGCATTGCTTCCCGTGTCAAAGAAAAGTTACAAATTGAAAATCCAAGCTGTGTGGCCTATGATCTACTCTTTGGTTGCCCAGGTTGGATAGAAGGTTGTATACATTCCTTCGCCTTTATGAAAGCAGGAATGGCTAAGCGGTGCTTAATCATTGGCGCAGAAACCCTTTCGAGAGTGGTTGATCCCAATGATAGGGATAGTATGATTTACTCTGATGGTGCTGGTGCTACCATTTTTGAGAATACAGATTCATCTGGTGGTATTTTAGCACACAAGACAGCAACCTATGCTAAGACAGAGGCCAACTATATTTACTTTGATAAGTCCTTTTCACCTAAACGCGAAGATGATCGAGCCTACATAAAAATGTACGGTCGAAAAATCTATAATTTCGCATTATCCAAAGTTCCTGAAGCGATGAAGTCGTGTTTAGAAGAAAGTGGTAAATCCATTACTGATTTGAAAAAAATCTTTATCCACCAGGCTAATGAAAAAATGGACGAAGCTATTGTCCATAGATTCTTTAAGCTGTTTGACAAAGAAACGCCTTTAGACATCATGCCGATGAGCATCAATAAACTTGGAAACAGTAGCGTGGCAACCATACCTACTTTATACGACATGTTTTTAAAAGGAGATTTTGAACACGAAAGTTTAAAGCTTGGAGATACCATTATGTTTGCCAGTGTTGGTGCAGGTATGAACATAAATGCTATAGTCTACGAAATCTAGACTGTCCATGTACGAAAAGCATTATCCAGAAAAGCGTTTCAACATTACCATGGAGTTTTTAAAAACTCAAGCTCCCTCGCCCTCTACGATTTTAGATCTTGGGGTTGAAAATCCATTTTCAAAACTCATGTCTACGGAAGGCTATTCCGTTGAAAATACTAAAGGTCAAGATTTAGATCTAGATCAAAATCAACTTTTATCGTCTTCAGCAAAAATAACGACTGCTTTTGAAATTTTTGAACACCTTTTATCTCCTTTAGAAATTCTAAAAAGTATACAGAGTGAGCACCTAGTTGCTAGTGTCCCTCTCAGACTTTGGTTTTCGAAAGCCTACCAAAGTAAAACTGATCCCTGGGACAGGCATTATCACGAATTTGAAACTTGGCAATTCGATTGGTTATTAGAGAAAGCAGGCTGGGAAATCATAGACTCTAAAACCTTTACCCATCCCGTTCGTAAAATTGGCTTTAGACCATTACTTAGACTAATTACTCCTAGATATTACTTGGTATATTGCCAAAGAAAATCCTAAGCTGTGGACATCATCATCATTATTCCTGCCTATAACGAAGAAGCCCATATTGAAAAATGCTTGACCTCATTGGTGAATCAAAGCTATTCGGCAAAACATATTTTGGTAGTCGATGATGGATCTACAGATAAAACACCCGAAATTTTACGTAGCCTATCTTCTACCCATGAAAATATAACCTATGCCTCAAGAGAAAAAAGCTTTAGCCATGAACCTGGAAGTAAAATTGTAGAGGCTTTTAACTTTGGCCTAGCTAGTTTTACTAGCTCCTATGATATTCTTTGTAAATTTGATGCGGATCTTATTTTTCCAAATCATTATCTAGAAACCTTACATAAAGCTTTTGAAGCCAACTCAAAACTCGGCATGTTTGCAGGGTTTTGTAGTATCGAAATTGATGGAGTCTGGCAGATTGAAAAATTAACCAATCCAGATCATATCCGAGGAGCCTTAAAATCTTATCGCCAAAATTGCTTTAGGGACATTGGAGGTTTGACCTCTGCTATGGGCTGGGATACTATTGATGAGATGAAGGCAAGATATTATGGATGGGACGTAGAAACCGATAAAATACTTGTTGTTAAACATCTTAAGCCCACTGGACTCCATTACTCTAAAAGTCTACCAAAAGTTTTTGGAATCTCTCTGTTTAGAATGCGATATAGTTTGACCTTAGCCTTTTTAACCTGTTTTAAAATGGCATTGAATAAAAAGAAACTGGATTTTTTCTATAAAGCAATGCTCGCTTATTTAAAATCTAACTACAAAAAAAACTCCTTCTTAATCAATGAAAAAGAAGGAGCCTTTATTAGAAGATATAGATGGCGTAAAATTAAGCGGCGCTTATTTTAACACCTCAGAAATAACCTTCCCTGTTGCGCCATTGGGAAGTGCAATTCCTAATAAAGCTGAAATGGTAGGAGCGATATCTGGAATGTGATACCTAGTATAGGTTTTACCTTGTTGAATACCATTTCCAAACATCAACAGCGGTGCCTGGGTATCGTAATTATTTCCACTACCATGTGTCGACCCTTTTCTTGAGTATGATATATACGAGTTCTGAAGAACATAAACCACATCTCCACTTCGCTTCTGGTGAAATCCTCTTAAAATAAGTTCTGCAGGATTCCCACTAAAATCACTATGCTCGAGCATTTCCCTAGTGTAGACTTTATCGATATTTTGGTAGTGTAGCAAGAAGTGCTTGATTTCATTTTGTGCAGATACAAAATCAGTGTAAGTTTCAAACTTAGAGTCATCTAAGAAAATTTGTTGGTTCTGTATTTCCTCTACAATATCGACAAGTCCCAGGTTCTCTCTCAGATGGGCTTCTAATGCGCTTTGCATCTCCCCTGTTTCGAAATATCCAGCAGGGATTTTATTATCTTTTAGAAATTGAGGCACATGAACAGCACCATGATCTGCCGTTAAAAATAAGGTGTAATTTCCTTCGCCTACTTCTTGATCCAAAAACGTCAATAACTCAGCAATGCTTTGGTCTAATCGGATATAGAGGTCTTGGATTTCCTTAGAATTCACTCCAAAATTATGACCTGTATAATCTGGGCTAGAAAAACTTAAAGTGAAAACGTCTGTAAATTCATCTTGCCCTAGCTTTTCATTTTTAATAGCTTCTTTTGCAAAATCAAGAAGCAAGTCGTTTCCAAATGGTGTTGGTCTTATAATCCCATAGTCGCCGTTGTCTTTAGCTAATTTCTTAAGGTCGTATGGAAATGTAGCTTCTTCTTTCCCTTTAAAACCGTTTTCATAATTGTTCTTATCGGGACCACTTTCAATATAAGTGGAAATATCCTTAAGTGTATTCCATTCTTTAAGGTAACTTTTTGCTGTACCAGACGTATTGAAATCCTTCACCCATTGTGGCAAGTCTTTCATGTAATAATCACTTGTAATAAAGTCACCACGATCATATCCTGCAAACCAATAGGCTGCATTAGCAGTATGACCGGCAGGTAGAATGGCACCTCTATCCTTTAAGGAAACTCCAATTGTCTTCCCTTTAAATTGGGTATGTAATCGGTTTTGATCCGCAAAACTAGTCGTTAACATGCGTTGGGGAGACATTTTCCCAGCTTTGTTATCTGGCTCGATTCCAACGGCGTTCACTGATGGATCTGAGGCACAATATACGCTGGTTTTCTCAAATTTATCGTACCAGTTATTTGCGATAATACCATGATTCATAGGACTTGTACCTGTATATATTGAGGTATGACCAGGCCCTGTATAGGTAGGCACATAATCGAAATGAAAGTTTTTCATTTCAAACCCTTCTCTCTGCAGACGTTTAAAACCATCTTCAGAATAGTGGTTTTCAAATTTAGTCAGGTAGTCGTAACGCATTTGGTCAACAACTACACCAACAACCAGCTTGGTATCTTGTTGAGCAAAAAGACTTATGTGGGTAATTAGTACTAAGAAAAGGCTAAATACAATTTTCATGATATATTAATTTTGGATGCAAATATAGGAAGTTGTAGAGGTTTTAAGTTTATGCTTTAGTTAAATTGAATCCTCGTGTTTTTATTCTATTTTTATCAAAAATTCAAAAAGGCTTAGAGCAAATGCTATCAAATTACATTAAAAGTATTGGTCAATACTTCATCATGATTTATGAAACCTTTAGAAAGATGACCAAAACTTCAGAATTGAAAAGGCTTATTCTACAAGAGTTAGATGATCTTATCATTAGTTCTTTAGGAATAGTAGTTTTTATTTCATTCTTTATAGGAGCAGTTATCGCTATTCAAACAGCTTTAAATTTTTCTAATCCTTTTGTGCCCAAATCACTAATCGGATTTGCAGCGAGACAGTCTATCATCTTAGAATTCGCTCCTACGTTTGTCGCTATTATTATGGCAGGTAAAGTAGGGTCTTATATCACCTCTAGTATTGGTACTATGCGAGTTTCAGAACAGATAGATGCTTTAGAAGTGATGGGGATAAACTCTTTAAATTACCTTGTCTTTCCCAAAATTATTGCCATGTTCATGTTTCCATTTGTCATTGCGATCTCTATGTTTGTTGGAATCATAGGAGCTTACACAGCGAGTGTTTATGGTGGATTTTTAAGTTCAGAACAATTTTTAGCAGGGCTTCAAGAAGACTTCATACCTTTTCAAGTCTTCTATGCCTTTTTAAAATCATTTGTTTTTGCGATTATTTTAGCTACAGTTCCTTCTTTTCATGGATACTATATGAAAGGTGGCTCACTCGAGGTAGGGCGTGCAGCAACCACCTCTTTTGTATGGACGAGTGTGATTATTATTTTTATGAATTATTTCATCACCCAATTGTTATTAAGTTGATATGATAAAAGTTGAAGATTTACATAAGTCTTTTGAGGATCTAGAAGTTTTAAAAGGCGTCAATACTGTATTTGAAAAAGGTAAAACCAACCTTATCATAGGTCAATCTGGCTCAGGTAAAACAGTTTTCTTAAAGTGCTTACTTGGTTTGTTTACGCCAGATAAAGGAACCATTCTATACAACGGCAAAGCTTATCAGAACTTTTCTAAAAATGAAAAAAGAGAGTTGAGCAAACAGATGGGGATGGTGTTTCAGGGCGGAGCCTTATTTGATTCTATGACCGTTGAAGAAAATGTGGTTTTCCCATTAAAAATGTTCACAAAGATGACCAAAGGCGAGATGAAGAATCGCGTTCAAGAAGTGTTGGATAGGGTGAATCTTTTAGATACTAATGATAAGTTTCCCTCAGAAATTAGTGGAGGAATGCAAAAGCGAGTATCCATAGCAAGGGCGATTGTCAACAAACCTAATTTTTTATTTTGTGATGAACCCAATTCGGGTCTTGACCCAAGAACAGCTTCTGTAATCGATAATCTTATTCAAGAAATTACACATGAAAACGATATCACAACGGTGATCAATACTCACGATATGAATTCGGTTTTTGAAATTGGTGAAAACATCGTCTATCTGGAAAACGGACTAAAAGCATGGGAAGGCAACAAAGACAACATTTACAAGACTGATAATCAGAAATTAACTGACTTTGTCTATGCGTCAAACTTATTTCAAAAAGTAAGAATTACGCAAAGAGAAGGACTTTAGTTAATGGATTGTACTGAAATATTTTCCAAGCTCAACTTATAAGACAACCAGTCTTTCAATTTATTGAGTTTCATTTTCTTTTCTTCTAAATCTATTTCAGCATTCCATTTAATACTGAATGTTGGTATGGTATCCATGTTTTCAAAGTTCGACTTGATGACATCAGCAAAACTAACCTCTACTACATTATTGTAATTCAATTGAATCTCTTTCACTAATCTATCAAATTTTACAATTCTATTACTTTTTTGCATGGTCCTTAGTTCATAACGTAAATCTTCTATTTCAGCTTTAGACATGGCAAGTTCTAAAGAATCTCTGTTTTTTAATTCAACCATATATTTCAATTGATCAAAATTTTCAGAATTTTCATTTTGGAGGACTTTAAGCTCGGTATCCTCCAAATATGGGTAGTTTTTTAGCTTGTCTTTCCATAACATAATGACTTCTTTTGGAATTTCTTTTCCTAAAAACGAAGCCTCTATAGTTGGGCCTGTGCCAGAATTATAAGAAATGACTGTTGAATTTTTTTGAAGAAAAGACTGTTTGTAATTTTCTAATTCTTTTTGGACAAAAGTATTCGCATCATTGGTAAAGTAGGATTCTTTCAATAAATTATAAAAGAGATATATGCTGGGAATTATAACGATAACAGCAATAGAGGAAGCGATCTGTGCAATTCTTTTTCTCCTTAGTGAATTGGCATATTTCACTAATGGAAATCTTAAAAATTTTGAGACTAAAAACGTCGTTAAAGCTATGAAAATAGTGTTGATAGTAAATAAATACATGGCTCCACCAAATATACTTAAGTCCCAAACAGCTAAGCCATAACCAGCTGTACAAAGCGGAGGCATTAAAGCAGTGGCAATCGCCACACCAGAAATAACGGTAATTATAGTTCCTCGTTTTGCCTTAGCTATGATTAGAGCTAACCCACCAAAAATAGCTATTAAAACGTCTAAAATTGTAGGATATGTTCTAGATTCAAGCTCAGGTGTTAATTGTGTTAAAGGAGATAGCTGGAAATAAAGAAAGGCCGTTAATAAGCTTAAACCTACCATCACTCCAAGGTTGATGAGTGACCTCCTCAAAGAGTCCACATCATTAATAGCAACTGAAAAACCTAACCCTACAATTGGCCCCATAAGAGGTGAGATAAGCATAGCTCCAATAACTACAGCAGTACTACTAACATTCAAACCTATTGAGGCAATTATTATAGAGAATATTAAAATCCATGCCGTATGCCCTTTGAACGGAATATCTTTAAGAATAGCTTCCGTAGTAGCATCCTTATCCGTATCATGTGCTATATCCAGAAGCTCATAAAGAAAATGTTTTATGCTACCAAAGGACTCTTTTAAACTGTTTTTTACCTTTTCTGAGGATTCAGCATTTGAATCGTTTTCAGTGTTTTCTGAGGTTTTGTCTTTATTGTCTTCCATAAGTTAACCAAGGTTTTCTCCAAACTTACCCATGACTAAGTTACGTATTGTTTTAATGTCTTGTTCATCCTTCTTAGGCAGTATGACAAGGATGTTTTCGTTCTCTAAAACTATGTAGTCATTTAAATCTTTTATAATGGCTATTTTACCCTTTGTGGTTCTCAGAATATTATTAGACGATTCTATAAATTCAGATCTCGCGTTAATACTTACATTATCATTCTCATCTTTATCCAATTGATCATGTAGAGAGCCCCAAGTCCCTAAGTCACTCCAGTCGAAATTAACTTCGATAACGCCAACCTGTTTTGCCTTTTCTAAAATTCCATAATCGATAGAAATACTTTCAGAATTAAGATAGTTGTCTTTTAAGAAGGCTTCTTCGTCGGTAGTATTTAATTTTGCCCAGCCCTGATTAAATAAATCAAACATATCGGGAAGGTGATTTTGAAACTGATCGATAATAAAAGAAGTCTTCCAGATGAAAATACCTGCATTCCATAAATAGTTTCCTTCTCTCAAAAAAGATTGCGCTGAAGCATAATCAGGTTTTTCAGTAAACTTTTCTACAGACTTTAAAGTGTCTTCGCTATGCTTATCATATTTGATATAACCATAGCCTGTGTTTGGAAATGTTGGTGTGATACCCAAAGTCACCAAGAGATCTTTATGAAAACAGGCTTCAAAAGCTTTGTTAACGTCTTTAGCAAAGGCCTCCTCATCTTCTATCCAGTGATCGCTGGGAGCAACTATCATACTAGCCTTTGAGTTTTGCTTGTTAATTTTAAGCGCAGAAAGAAGGATACAAGGAGCTGTATTCCTCATCGCAGGCTCAGCAATAATTTGTTGACCTGAAACTTCAGGAAGCTGTTCGGTAACTAAACCTACATAGTCGGTGTTAGTAAGAATGAAAATATGATCTTGAGGTACAATCTTATTTAGTCTTAAAAAGGTTTGTTGGAGTAGTGATTTTCCAGTCCCTAACATATCTTGAAACTGCTTGGGATAAGCTATTCTACTTACTGGCCAAAAGCGTGAGCCAACTCCACCAGCCATAATCACGGCATATTTATCTTTTTCATCCATAAAATTATACTATTTTAAAAGGTCTACTTCAGCATTGGGTTGAAACACATACACTTTACCAGTGTTTACTTCTTGGCATTCGTATCGCTTTTGAATCCTTTTCCCTTTTTTGAACATCCTTCCATTGTGGATTTTGAAAATGCTACCAATAGGTATTTCAAATATATAGTTTTTATCATTGGATTTATCATAGCGCTTAAGGCTTAAAGAAAGGCTTGCATCTGTATCGCTACTGGCCGTTGGTTTCTTGAAATGCCTCGCTAATTCCGGAAGGATATCGTTAGGGAAAATTTGAGGATGGATAAATGGCAACATCAATTTTTGAAACGTGTCTTTCCACTCTGGTCCATGAGGCTTAATCGAAAATCCATAAGACTTGAAGGCTAGTAAGTGAGCTACTTCGTGAACCGTGGTAATTAAAAATCTATATTTATTGAGATTAGCATTCACCGTTATCTGATGAAATCCATCAGGTTTTAGTCTATAGTCCCCATGTTTAGTTTGCCGTTGACTGACTATTTTCAGTTGAATATTATAGGCCTTAATCATACCTAAAATGGGGTCAACTGAACGCTCTGGCAAATATTTCTGGAGGGTGTCTTTCATTCAATAATCAGGGTGTTGAACTGGAAACTTGCAGCAATTTCCCATTGTAAAACTGCTGGCCTTTTTCAGAAAAGTCCTTGATATAATTAGCCATTTCTAAAGCAGAATTAGGGGCTTGCAAGCCAGGAAAAGCTTCTTCGAGCATTTCAGTTTGAACTGCACCTAAAGCTAGCACATTGAAGGATGGCCCATTTTCTTTGTATTCTTCCGCCAAGAGCTCTGTTAGCGTAATTACTGCTGCTTTACTAGAGCTATATGCCGCTAAACCTGGGAATTTCATGCTCCCCTGTACTCCTCCCATACTACTTATAGTCACCACATGGGTTTTAGAATTCATGAGAGGTAGCAAACGATGAGTCACATCAAAAACTGAGAACACATTGGTTTCATATACTTTCTTGACGTCTTGCATCACGGTGTTCTTAAATTCTTGTTTTAAAAACTGACCCACATTATTAATAAGAATATCTAAAGTTTGAGTATGAGATTGAATATATTTTATAGCAGCTTCTATACTCGAAGATTCACTCAAATCACAAGACAAAGCATGAACCTTATCTAAACCAAGCTGTTTAATGGGCTTTTCATTTCTGGATAAAGCAAATATGGTATGACCTTCAGAAGCAAAAAGCTTAACAAGTTCAAAACCTATTCCTCTACTGGTCCCTGTGATGACAATTGTTTTTGACATTAATTTAATTTTACGGTGTTTTCTTCAGAATTTATCAATTGAAGTACGCCAGGCTTGAGATCCTCTATAAGCTTGAGGTAAGCATCCACATCGAGTTCTTCAAATTCATCGTTCACATGATGGTAATACTCATAATTGGTAAAGTCGAATGTGCAAATGGTTTGAGCAGGCACATTAAAGACTTCAAAAAACGGATAATTATCACTGCGTTTAAAAAGACCATATTCAGCAGCTTGAGGAAGAAATCCTAAAAATTGATCTTCAACTTCATAATAACTATTAAAGACCTCAGCTAAATTTGAAGTCTTATAACCAGAAACATAGGCTCTATACTCTTTGTCCTTCATCTGAACGCCAAGCATTTCAATATTAAAAACAACATAAGGAACAACGTCTTGGGCTTTCATTTTCTCGGCTAAGTGCCTAGAACCTACCAATCCTTTTTCTTCAGCAGAAAAAAGAGCAAAAATCACATCTCTACCTAAGTCTTGATCCGCTAAGAATTTTGCCAGCTCGAGTACTGCAACTGTACCAGAAGCGTTATCATTTGCTCCGTTTGCAATACTATCCCCTTCTACAGACTCAATGATGCCGATGTGATCGTAATGAGCACCTATCACAAGAGGCTTTAAATTCGCATTAGTTTTTGAAGATTTTAAAACTCCGACGACATTGAAACCGTCGACTTCTTTTAACTTGAAAGAGTCGCGATAAGTTTCAAAATAAGGTTGAACACCAAAACTAACAAAAGCTTTTTCGATATAAGATGCAGCTTCGTCAATCTCTTCAGAACCTGTATCTCGTCCATTCAATTCATCTGAAGATAAATAGTCTAGAGCTGTTGATGCTGAATACTTAAATTCAACAGTTTCACTTTCTTTTGAAACTTGTTTTTTTGCTTCTTGTACTTCTTGTGCTGAAGTTTTACTAGAAGTGGCTAAAAGGAAACCCACACAAAGTAATAGTAGTATTTTTTTCATAAGGTGAATATAAAAAAACTGCCTTTAAAGACGGCTATATGAGTCTAAAAAGGCAGTGAAAAATTTTAATTATTTTAAATCTAAGCGAGCATTGTCACTGGATTTTCCAAATAAATTTTAAGAGTTTGTAAGAATTTTGCTCCCGTGGCTCCATCTACAGTTCTGTGATCACAAGCTAAGGTTAAGATCATGGTGTGTCCTACTACAATCTCACCTTTTTTAACCACTGGCTTCTCTACAATAGTACCTACTGATAAAATCGCAGAATTGGGTTGGTTAATAATGCTTGTAAATTCAGTAATTCCAAACATACCTAAGTTGGAAACTGTAAATGTACTGCCCTCCATTTCGTTAGGCTGTAATTTTTTATTTTTTGCTTTACCGGCAAGGTTTTTTACATTGGAGCCAATTTGAGTTAAACTCTGTTGATCTGCAAATTTCAATACAGGAACAAGCAAACCTTCGTCAACTGCTACAGCTACACCAACGTGAATATGATTTGCTATTTTAGTTACCTCACCATCCCATGATGAATTGACTTGAGGATGTTTTCTCAATGCCATCGCAGAAGCTTTAATCACAAGATCATTAAAGGAAACTTTAACGTCTGGCATGTCGTTGATATGAGATCTGGAGGCCATGGCATTTTCCATATCCACCTCAATATTGAGGTAATAATGAGGTGCAGAATTTTTAGATTCTAACAATCGTTTAGCAATCGTTTTCCTCATTTGAGAGTTTTTTACATCTTCAAATGACTCTTCCCCAACAGGAGTATACAGTTCAGCAACTGGTAAAGAAGGCTTTTCTTTTGGTTCTTCTATGGAAACTTTTTCAGTTTTAACTTCAACTGCTTGCACTGATGGCTTGAAGTTTTCAACATCTTTCTTCACGATTCTTCCATGATCACCAGACCCACTAACCTTTCTAAGGTCTATCCCTTTATCTTCAGCAATTTTCTTAGCTAAAGGAGAGGCTAGTATTCTTCCTTGTTCATCTGCATTTTCATCAACGTCTAGCTCCAGTGATGTTGTCGCTTTAGGAACATCTTTAGTCTCTTCAGAAAATGGTTCACTTTCTTTGTCTGAACTAGAGTCAGATTTTGATTTTGAACTTTTTCCTTCGGGTTTAAGAGATTTTAAAACTTTATCAACGTCTGTTCCTTCTGGTCCTATAACCGCAAGAACATCATCAACTGGTGCAGATTCACCTTCAGCTATACCTATATAAAGAAGTTTTCCTGTATAGAAAGATTCGAATTCCATCGTCGCTTTATCGGTTTCAATTTCAGCTAAAATTTCACCTTCTTTTACATCATCCCCTACTGACTTTAGCCAAGTGGAAACTGTTCCTTCCTCCATAGTGTCACTTAGCCTTGGCATAGTAACCACCTCTACTCCATCGGGAACTTCGGAATCGTCATCATCAGTCTCTTCACTTGCCTCTTCTTTGGAAGTGGATTTTGTAGAATCCACTGCTTCAGATTCCTCAGTTTTTCCATGAGAGGAATTTTCTTTGCCAGAGTTTTTAATAAGATCGTTTATATCTTCTCCTTCTTCACCAATGATGGCTAGAAGGGTATCTACAGGGGCTCCTTCACCCTCCTCAACTCCAATATGCAAAAGCACACCATCGTGGAAAGATTCAAACTCCATCGTTGCTTTATCAGTTTCGATTTCAGCTAAAATTTCGCCTTCCGCTACCTTATCTCCTTTTTGTTTTAACCATTTAGCGACAACACCTTCTTCCATGGTGTCACTAAGTCTTGGCATATTTACTACTTCAGCCATCTAAATTATAATTTATGAGAAATGAAAGGATAGTCTTTTTGATCGTAAACAACATCATACATCACGTTTTTGTCTGGATAATCAGACTCGTCAGCGAATTTTTCACATTCTTTAACTTTGTCTTTTACCCGCTTATCAATGATCTTAAGATCATCATCAGTGGCATATTTTTTATCTAAAAGTATTTTCTTTACTTTAGAAATAGGATCAATTTTTTGATATTCCTCTACCTCGTCTTTTGTTCTATATTTTTGAGCATCACTCATAGAGTGACCTCTATAACGATACGTTTTTAAATCGAGAAAAGTAGGTCCTTTTCCAGCTCTTGCTCTAGTAATCGCTTCATCAAGAGCCTCAGCAACCTTCGTAGGATCCATGCCGTCTACAGGCCCAGAGGGCATTTCGTAAGCCAAGCCTAATTTCCAAATGTCTTCGGAGCTAGAGGTTCTTTTTACTGAAGTTCCCATCGCGTAACCATTGTTTTCAACACAAAATACTACTGGCAAGTTCCAGTTTGCAGCCATATTAAGGGTCTCATGAAGAGAACCCTGTCTAGCGGCACCATCACCTAAAAAACATAAAGTCACTGCATTGGTATTGAAATATTTATCCGCAAAAGCAAGACCTGCTCCCAAAGGGATTTGTCCTCCAACAATACCATGACCACCATAAAAACGATGTTCTTTAGAGAAGATGTGCATAGACCCACCCAAACCTTGAGAGGTTCCAGTTGCTTTTCCGAACAATTCTGCCATAACCCGTTTTGGGTCTACACCCATACCAATAGGCTGAACATGATTTCTATATGCCGTAATCATTTTATCTTTCTCCAAATCCATCACATGAAGAGCACCAGCTAGGATGGCTTCTTGTCCATTATATAGATGTAAGAAACCTCTAACCTTTTGTTGAATATAGACTTGAGCCAACTTATCTTCAAATTTTCTCCAAAACAGCATGTCTTCATACCATTTCAAATACGTCTTCTTCGTTATTTTTTTCATTTACAGCCTAATTTTATTTGCTCTTATTTTATTGAAAATCAAGAGACAAAAGTAATACTTTATGTAGGAATTTAAAATTCTTTGAGAACTATTAACTTTATAGAAACTTATTATTAAAGGCTAAAGGTAAAATGTCCAGTAAAGCATCTACTTTTATGACTTTACCAGCCGTTCCTGTAAAATATATTTCTATAGGTTGCTTTTGCTTTTGCTCGTATTCCGCAATGGCCTGTCGACAAGCCCCACATGGAGCTATGGGTTCTAAAACGTCATGCTTTTCTGAAGTTGCTGAAATTGCCATGGCTTTGATAATAGCCTTAGGATAATTTGCTCCAGCTGCGTAAATAGCAGTACGCTCTGCACAAAGCCCAGAAGGATATGATGCATTTTCTTGGTTGTTACCGGTCACCACTTCTCCAGTATCCAAAATCAATGCGGCACCTACCTTAAATTTTGAGTAAGGAGCATATGCGTTATCTCTAGCTTCAAAAGCACTTTTCATAAGATTTTGAATAGACAATGGGAGCTCGTTTATACCATCAAAAATTTGAATAGTTGTTTTTAGTTCTTTTTCTATCATAATATTTATGTCATCTAGACAAAAAAGTATCAATTGAATTGATACTTTTTTTTTCTTAATTATAATTAATATTCTATGTAAGTTCCGTCTCCTATATTAAATGTAAGACCAAATCTTAAGGTTCCTTCCAGTGGATTTTGAACCGTAGAGGTCGAAAACAAATAGGAGGCGTCTATGTTGATGGTTGAATATTTAAAACCGGCTCCCATAGTTACAAATTTTCTAAAGCCTTTGTCTTGAGATTCATTAAAATAACCCAATCTTAACGCAAAGCTATCTTCAAACCAATACTCTGCGCCAAGAGCCCAATTGATTTCTCGAAGTTCTTCTGAAATCCCGTCAGGTGCATCTCCCCACGATGAGAAAATAGCTCCAAACTCGCTTTCTCGTCTATAATCTAAAAGAGCTTGTTGGCTCTCTGGTGAAATTTGACCTTGTTCATTCCTTTCAATTTTTGGTGGAGTAGGCACTAATAATTTATTGATCTCCAAATGTATACCAATAGTATTTGATGCATCTAAAATAAAATCAAAACCAGCACCCGCTTTAAAGTTTGTCGGCAGGAAGTTTTCATCTCCAGCATCATCATACTTTATTTTGGGCCCGATATTACTTATGGATAAACCACCTCTCCAGCGGCCATTAAAATCTTTATAAAACTTTTCCTCACTTCTATAAAACATGGAGACGTCTGCTCCAAAACTACTCGCTGCGGAAGCATCTGCAATTCCTGTTGGAAATCTTAAATTGGAGTTGATAAAACGGCCAGTTACAGCCATAGAAAATTGTTCACTTAATCGCAAGGAATAACTTAGATCAATAGCAAATTCATTAGGCTCTACCTCTCTTGCGATTTGCTCTGGTGTATCTCTAAACTCTACTCCTCCTAAACCAAAATATCTTATGCTAGCGGCTACTGCGCTAAATTCATCAATTCTTGTGAAATAGGATAAGTTAGCCAAATTGATATCACTTACAAGTTCTCTTAAGTAAGGGGTATAGGACAGACCTATCCCCGTTTTTGTTTCTGAGAAGGCAAACTTAGCGGCATTCCATTGCTGAGAAAAGCCATCGACTCTGGTGGCCACCCCTTGGTCTCCCATTCCAGAAGACCTGGCATCTGCTGCAATAAGTAAAAAAGGAACCCCCGTAGTGATAACTCTACGATCGTCTTGAGCCTGTAAACTGCTGCTTAAGTATAAAACGGCGATTAAAAATAATGGTATTGATTTCATATGTAGTTTTGAATTGACAAATATATATAATTTAAAGAATGACAAGTTTTTCATATTTTTCGACTTTTTGTTGAGTTAATGTAGATTTGACTGTTAATTTATAAACGTAAACCCCTTTCCCTATTTTATTACCAAAATCATCTCGCCCATTCCAGCTTAGGTCTCTAAAAAGAAATCCATTGGTATTAGCAATTTGATTTTGTGTCCAGACCAATTTCCCAGTAACCGTAAATACTTGGACCATCACCTCCAAAGGCTCGAAAGGACGGTTGTGGTTAAACCAAAATTCTGTATAATCAATAAATGGATTAGGATAGTTTAAGACCCTAGTTATTTTAAGCTCATCTTCTCCGGCGACTACAAATTGAATGTCTTGAGTTTGAGAATTATTGTACACATCCCAGGCTTTAAAACTTAAGGTATGCTCACCATCTTCCAAGTCTCTGAGTCTGAAGTAAACCTTACCGTTTGTAAAATCATCCTGTTCAGCTTCATAATATTCATTTAATATAATAGGGTTTGACTCATCTCCGTCCAAGATCGCTATAATATCATGACCAATCCCCCCCGCAGTATTTATACCATTATCATCTTCCAAAAGTGCGAAAATAAATGGCTGATTATCAGTTATCCCCCCATTCACAAAGTTTTCATCATTCATGTAAAGATTTATAAGTGGGCCTTGGTTATCTTCTGGTGCATCTTCATTAAGTCCACCAATCAAAATATCGGTATTAAACCCACTATATTCCTCAAGTTGATTTTCTCTAGAAGAATATAAACTTACTCTCCCTTGTTCTACGGGTAAGCGCGTATCTTTTGGCAACACAAATTCAAATTCAAACTCACCGTTAACCACACTAGCTTGGCCTCTAAAAAGGTTCTCTCCTAAAGTGGTAAAGTTCATAACTCCAAGTTCTCCATTTCTTATAGCTCCGTCGTTTCCTAAGGTTTGTCTATCGATTCTCTTATCGAACACAATAGCCGAAAGATCTCCATTATACTCTTGAAGTCGTTGGTTATTGGTATTCAGGATTTGACCTTTAAACTTGTATTTCCCTAAGGCTTGTAAGGTGTCTGTAAATTGGCCTATAGGAATATCATTTATACTAGATAATTGAATTCTTGGCTTAGGAAGGGGGAGCCTCATCGCTGGGTCCCCTATAAAAAAGACAATTCGTTTACCATTTCCTGAAATGTCTTGTTTTGCCCTAGCCACAGATTGAGCTATCGTTTCATTATTATTTGAAAAGTCAAATAATAAAGGAGCAAATACATTATTAAACTGTACTCCTGCAAAAACACTTATAGCCCTAGTCGTCGTTACTAACGAAACAGCTCCTCCATCTTCATTCCAAAAGGTAAGCTCTCCTCCTGTCATTCGAAGTGGGTTATCAAATTTGGTGAATTCACAAGTTATCGTTACGAAACAATTGAAACGAGCTGGATTTCTCCAATCTTGAGTATTGGTTTGTGTAACGATTCGCTCTTGAGCCAAGCCATCTTCCCCGCCGTGTCCAAAATAATTAACCACAGCAGCTCCCACCTCTATGGCGTCTGTTATAGACCGGTTGACATCTGGATATCGATTTCCTCCAGCACTAGTGACTTGCTGGAAAGCATCCGAATGAATTTTTTTGACGTTGACCGTGGGTTTGTTAGCCGAAATTACATCACCAAGATTATCCAAATCTACTTGCAGACCATAATCATTAGAATCATCTGCATCGTCAGAAATAAGCACAAAATTATTTCGCCATTGCGCATAAGATTCCTTTTGTTCTGAGGAAATTATTTTATCGACCACCGCATTAGCCCGTTGTGGAGTGTCTGCTAAAATTCTACCAACGGCTAAATCCATGATTTCTCCTGTTCTCATTTGTCCTTCATCTGGATCCATCAACACAAAAAAATCGTCTGACATAAATGAGGAAACCGTTGTAGAAAAGCTTCCTAAACTTTGATAAGTAGGGACTATACTAGTATTCCCTTGCAACCTATTTTTATAGTCTACAGAAGCATCTCCAATCAAGCCTAAAAATTTAATCCTATTTGCAGGCGAAGAAGCATTATCATAAATATATTTTACAAAATTCCGAATAGCTCCTATGTCTTGTTTACCAGAATTAAATTCTTCGTAGATGTCCTCAACGGTAACAGTTTTAACCACTAGCCCATCAGTGTCTCTTCTATATTGAGCAAGTCGATTGGCAGCGGACATAAAATCTGAACGTGTCACTATTAAGTAATCTATATCTTGAAATTGACCTTGGGCATTTGTGAGAATACTCCCCTTCAAATTTTGACGAGGAACTTGCTCATTACCAAATTCTATACTTGGCGAAAAATAAGTGGAAGTCACCGCTTGAAATTCTTTCGCTGATCCTAGTGAGCTTTTGAAAGAAAAAATATTGGCTTCATTAGGATTTGATATAAAACTGGGGTTTATAGGATCTGTGATATCCCATATTTGGTCTACTTCTGAAGAGTTTTGGATGAGGTACTCACCAACTCCTGGCAAAGTACTTACATCCGTATTTTTAAATTTAAATTGAGCTTCACTAGCGATAAGATCTCTTCTGGCTTCTAAGGAAATGTAGTCCAAAAAACCTCTAGCTCCTGGATTCCCATTTTTATTGTAAGTAAGTTGTATCGTGACTTCATCTGTACTTGAATTGACTTGGGTTGAAAACCGAGTACCACTTGAAGGGTTATTATCCCTAGTCGCCGAAAGACTAATTGAACTATTTAGAGGCTGTCCATTGATCGAAGCAGTAAAAGAGGATCTTAATGGAGAAATAGCTCCTAGGTTAATATTTAATTGGATAGGCTCCAATTGAACAAGATTAGGAAACGTAAACTCATAAGTCCGTTCAGTTTCCACATCAAACCTATCACCAAACCATTTACGCCCTACTAGTGATAAGCTAGTTTCATCGACTTCATAAAATTGATAATCATCAAATTCTGTAATTGTAGTCGTTGCTGAGACCACAGGCTGACTTAAAGTTGACATGCGTTTTCCAACAGATGAATTCACTGTCAAATAATAATACGACCTATCTGCATAAAGATTTAAGTTGGTTTCATTTTCTTCACTCCACCCTTGAGTATTAGTGGCATAAAACAAAATATAATCCCCTGAATTAAAAACCCCGTCTCCCCCATCAATAACTTGGATAGATAACTCTGGAGGATCAAAATAAAAATTGTCTTGATTTACTAAGGGGAGCATTCCTCCACCATGCCCAAAGATTTTAAGATGACTAGAAGGAATATTATTTTCAGTAATCCCCAAACTTCTAAGGAATGAAAAATCCAAACGGTGAGCACCTGTGTTTTCAACATAAAACTTAAAAACATTCCCACTATTAAAAATCGAATTGGAAACCGCAGAAGTGTTCCTTAAAAGATTTTCATTTCTAGTGTTGGTGGCGGAAGATTGAGAAGTGGCTGAAGGGACAACTTCAAAAGAAACAATTCTATATATAGAGTTGTTTTCAGAATAAAAGGGGTTTAAGATTAAAACCAACTTGGTAAAGTCAGGCCCTTGAGCTAATTTAAATTTATAAGATAATTCATCAGGAATAGAATTTATTTG
>NZ_PJBS01000085.1 GCF_002836055.1 Psychroflexus sp. MES1-P1E | reverse complement strand
ACAGCTTTATAGAAGTGAGTGCTGATTTATTCAATAAGAAAGGATACGCAGGCACGGCTATTTCAGAAATATTAGATGCTGCTGGATATTCAAAGGGTGCATTATATAGAACTTTTGTAGACAAAGACGAACTTTCTTTGGAGGCTTTTAAATACAACCTTGGTAAACTACAAAGAGGACTGATACAAAATGTACATTCTAAAAAATCAGCAATTTCAAAACTATTAGCAATTCCTGATTTCTACATTAACAATCGCGTTGAGCAAATCATTCCTGGTGGATGCCCGATTCTTAACACGGCTATTGAAGTTGATGATACCAATCCGCATATGAATGAGGTAGTAAAACAAGCGTTCTCATCTTGGAAAAATTTGATAATAGAGATAGTGGATATGGGTAAATCAAATAATGAGTTCAATCAAGAATTGAATGCAGAAGAGCTAGCGTTTTATATAGTTGCAACGATTGAAGGAAGTATTACTCTTGCTAAAACATTTAAACAGAAGTACATTTTAAATAATAATATGAAACGTTTGAAAAAAAATATACAAGAAAGCGTGTAATTTTTTTGTCATAAAAAAAACCGTATGGTCTTTTTTGTAAAATTTTGAAACTCTAAAACGATATGAAAATTTATATATCACAAACTTTAATATTCTTTTCACTTATGGGATGTTCAAGTTCAAATACTAACAAAAATTCATCATTGTTTTTAAAGGATGAAATAAAAAGTATACTTACTTGCGCTACACAAAGAGATTCTATAGCTACTGAAGTTTCCTCAGTTTCTGTTGGTTGGCACTTAGACCATATTCTACTGACTATCAATCAGATTTATAGCGCTTTGGAAAAATCAAATCCCGAAGATTTTTGTGAGAGTTTGAATACTGGAAAATCAATGTTGTTTGCCTTTGACGAAATGCCTCTCAGACAAGCAAAGGCAATTGAAAATGTACGTCCACCCAAACTCATAACAATAGAAAAAAATAACCTTGACTACGAACTAGCGAAATCTAATATCCTTCAAATGGATTCACTTCCAAATAACGCTTACTTCACACATCCTGATTTCGGTGTTCTTAAAAAAAACGAAGCAAAGTAGTTTTTAGAAATACATACTAAGCATCATATCAGTATTATTAATGTCATCATAAGCACAAAAGCAAAATGAAGAAACAATTAAAAATTACATTGAAACAAATAATTATACTTCTATCATTTCAGATATCTACTATAGCAGCATTTGGTCAATCCATTTTGGATACTTATGTCGAGGAAGGTCTAATCTCCAACCAGCAATATCTAAAGGAACGATTAAGTATAAATATCGCCCAAGAAGAAAGCAATATTTCTAAAAGTCTCCTTTTTCCAGACGTGAGTTTTAATGCCAGTTATCTTTTATCCGGTGGCGGAAGGACGATAGGATTCCCCGTGGGTGATTTGTTCAATCCCGCCTATGCTACCCTGAACCAATTGACCAATTCAAATCAGTTCCCAACAGACTTGGAAAACTTCAATGAGCAACTATTACCTAACAATTTTCACGAAACTAAAATTAGAATTATTCAACCTATTCTTAATACCAATATCTATTTTGGCTACAAAGCTAAAAAGACATTGATATCGTTGAGCGAAGCAAAAACGAATGCCTACCGAAACCAATTGAAATTTGAAATAAAAAAAGCTTATTTCAACCACTTAAAAGTCTTAGAACAAAAAACAATTTTGGACAGCACAAGATTGGTAGTCAAAGAATTAGTTCGAGTCAATGGAAAGTTTGTCAAATATGGTGTAGCCACTAAGGATGTTCTTTACAACGCGGAAGCGCAGCTTTACGAAGTTGATGCTCAACTGACCCAAGCTCAAAAGAATATAAGCACTTCAAGAAATTTCTTTAATTTCCTTTTGAACCGTGATTTGGAAACACCAATTGACAGAGATGAACTTATTGGCTTTGAGCGTAAAATCTTTTCCATTGAAAAACTTCAGAACAATGCTCTTACAAATCGTACGGAAGTAAATCAGGTAGAGAGTGGCATTGATGCCAGTGACTATGAAATTAAACGTAGCAAAGGCTTTCTGATTCCAGATATTTCAGTAGCAGGGGAATTTGGATATCAAGGTTTTGGTTATGAGTTCGACCAGAATCAAGACTACTACTTGATTAGCTTTAATCTATCGTGGCCCATTTTTCAGGGCGGAAAGAATAATGCTCAAGTAAGAAAGGCAAAATTCGAAAAAAAACAACTTGAAGCTGACTTGAGCGACATTAAAAAAAGAATTCAGTTAGAAGTTTCAACTGCGGTGTATGAATATGAAGAGACTCTGAAAGTCTACGATTTGCAATTAGCACTACTTAAAAGTGCAAAAGAAAATTTTAAAATCGTTCAAGGTAAGTATAGACAGAATAAAATGCTTTTAGTCGAATTTAACGAATCTCGAACACAATTGACCACAGCCCAACTGAAAGAATCCATCGCAAGGTTTAATATCAAAATAGCAAAAGCGAATCTTGATAGAACCATTCAAATCAAATAATAAATTAGACAAACAATTAAATAGCAAAAGATGAAATATAGGTATCACATTATCGCAATATTAATACTTCAGGTATTTACCTCTTGTAAGCAAGAGTATATTAAAGAATCGAACACAAAGATGTCGGCCTCAAAAACTGTACGAGTGCTGCCGTTAGAACGTTTAGAACATATTGAACCTATCATAGCTGCAGGAACACTTCAATCTAAACATGAAATCGTTCTTTCTTTTAAAGTTGGTGGTATCTTGAGTAGTCTACTCGTAGAAGAAGGGCAAACTGTCAAAAAGAACCAGAAAATAGGAAGTCTCAACCTTTCCGAAATCAATGCTCAGGTTGTTAGCGCAAACAATACCTATGATAAGTCCGTGAGGGACTTGGAACGGGCTACAAATTTATATCGGGACACCGTTGGGACATTAGAACAAAAGCAAAATGCCAGAACAGCAAAAGAAATTGCCAATTCCAATCTCGAGATTGCTCAGTTCAATAGACGTTTTGCCGTTGTTAATTCCCCTGTAACCGGAAAAGTTTTGCAACGATATGTAGAAGTCGGCCAATTAGTTTCTTCTGGCCAACCTATCTATAAAATTGGCAGTTCAGGAACTAAGGGTTCTCAGATTATCCGATTAGGTTTGTCGGATAAAGATGTGGTGAAGATCGCCTTAAACGATTCTGCTGCTGTTGTTTTTGATGCATTCGAAAAAACCGAATATAAAGGGGCTGTTTCTGAAATAGGTATGATGGCCAATCCCAAAACAGCACTTTTCGAGGTAGAAATCACACTCGATGATTTTAAAGGCGAGATAAAAAACGGGTTTATCAGTAAAATAAAAATCTATCCTAAGAACGCCTTAAAAACCTATAAAATCCCAATGGATGCCTTGGTTGAAGGTAACAATAAGCAAGCGATTATTTTTTATACCAAGGATAATCAAATTGCTAAACGGGCAACAGTTCGAATAGAACAGTTCCGTAACAATTACTTCAGTATCCGCACCTCTGAACTGTATAATGACGCAATGGTCATAATAGACGGTGCGCCCTTTTTAAAAGACAATGATTCAATAAAAATAGTAAAATGAAATTACCACAATTAGCAATAAAAAACCACCTTTTTGTACTTACTACAATTGCACTTGCAGTCTTTCTAGGTATTCGTAGTTTTAATACTATGCCTAGGTCTGAGGACCCTTTTCTAAACCTACCTAACTATACTGTTGTTGTGGTTTATCCTGGTGCAAGCCCGGAAGATATGGAAGAGTTGATAGTTGACCCCATTGAAGAGGTAATAGGCGAAATAGACGATGTAACCGAAATCAAAACCGAAATTGCTGATGGTTTAGCTGTTATAAAAGTAGAAGTTGAGTTTGGAGTGAACTACGATGATAGCTACGATGATATTGTTTCAGAAATCGATAAAATACGACCAACATTACCAGATGGTATTATACAGTTGGATATTGACCAGTTTAAACCAGAAGATCGCGTTGCGGTGCATCAATTCGCACTTGTTTCCAAAACCGTTGCCTATAACATATTAAATGATATTGCGGAAGATTTTAAGGATGAATTAGAAACCATAGACGACATAAAGAAGGTTGAAATTGAAGCCAATCCTGAAGAAGAAATAAGAATAACTCTGGATTTTCAAAAAATGTCTAATCTAGACATCAACCTCGATATGGTCATTAACATCTTACAGTCCAATAATCTCAACATTCCTGGGGGAAATATCAAAGCTGGCAATATTGGATTTAATATAAAAACATCGGGTAACTATGAATCGTTGGAGGAAATTAGGAATACAGCAATTTTCTCGACAGAAAATCAAATTGTCTATTTAAGGAATATTGCGGAAGTCAATTTTGATTATGAAGAAAGTAGATGGATTGCTAGGCACAACGGCAAAAAAGCTATTTATATAAACGTCACTCAAAAACGTGGTGGAAATATCATCAAACTAGCAGAAGAAATAAATAAAACTACCACAGCTTTTAAGCAGAATCTACCTAATACGATTTCACTTGAAACTGCCTTTGAGCAAGCACCTGCTGTTGCGTTACGAATTAATGATTTTATCTTAAATCTAGTTCAAGGCATTCTGTTGGTAGGTCTCATAATTCTAATCTTTCTAGGATGGCGTTCCTCTTTGATAATTATGGTAGTTATTCCGCTTTCTATACTGATAGCCCTTACGGTCTTAGACCTCTCAGGCTATGCTTTACAACAAATATCCATTGCGGCGTTGGTTATTGCATTGGGGCTTTTAGTCGACAATGGCATCGTAGTCATAGAAAACATACTCCGTTTTAGACGAGATGGTTTTTCTTTAATGGAAGCGGCAGCAAAAGGCACTAGTGAAGTTGGCTACGCTATCATCAGTTCTACGCTTACAACAATTCTATCGTTCGCGCCTTTGGCGTTGTTAGAAAGTGGACCGGGCGAATTTCTTCGCACGCTTCCACTAACGGTAATCTTTGTGTTACTGGCCTCACTTGTTCTTGCATTGACCTTTACGCCTATAATCGCGAGTAGACTATTGAAAAAAGGCAAAGAGAAAAAAACACCTCTTGTTACTAAAAAACTTAACGGTTTTGTTGAGAAGCACTACAGTCGTCTATTGAATTTTGCATTAAAAAAAGGTACTTTGGTTGTGCTTGTCAGTTTCGGGTTCTTGATAGCATCCGCTGCTTTGTTCCCAAGTATTGGCATCAGTTTTTTTCCAACTGCGGATAAACCGATGCTACTTATTGATGTAAAGCATCCATACTCAAGTAACATTGACCATACTGATAAAACACTACGGTATATTGAATCTGTTTTGGACACTTCGGGTTATGTCAAAAATTATACGGTAAATGCAGGCCACGGAAACCCACAGGTCTATTACAATCGAATTCCAGAAGAATACAAAACATATCACGGCGAAGTATTGGTAAACTTTAAAGAATGGAATCCAAAAAAATTCTACGCCACATTGCAAAGTTTGCGCGAAAGGTTTGCGAGCTATCCAGATGCACAAATTTCTTTTAGAGAGTTAAAAAATGGCGCACCGTTCGCAGCACCGATTGAAATTCTATTAATAGGCGAGGAAATAGATACCTTAAAAAGTATTGCTTATGAAGTGGAACGCATATTGAAGCAGACAGAAGGTGTTATGGATGTCGACAACCCACTTTCTGTGGCCAAGACAGATATGTCCATAGAAATCAATAGAGATAAAGCCGCTTTATTAAATGTTCCATTAATTACAATCGACCAGACCGTTCGTGCTAGTCTAAACGGATTAACAATAGATAACCTTCAAATTGATAAAGATAATTATCCGCTAGTAATACGTATGCCATTTAGCGAAAAACAAGTACTGGAAGATTTTGACAGGGTATTTGTTACCAGTAGTACAGGTGCTACATTACCACTAAAGCAAGTTGCATCTTTAAGGTTCAAGCAGAATTATGCAACCTTGAATCATTTTAATACGAATTTAAATACAGCCGTAACCGCTAATGTTTCAGACCCAGATAAAACCAAGGATTATATGGAAGCTATCATTCCTAAACTTGATGCATATAAGTGGCCCAAAGGATATCGATATTACCTAGGCGGTGAATACGAGTCACAATCCGAAAGTTTTGGTGATTTAGGTCTTCTTCTTGGTATCGCGCTTATTTTGATTTTTGCAGTTCTCGTTCTACAGTTTAGAAGTGTAACTCAACCGTTGATTATATTTTCAGCGATTCCCTTGGCATTCAGCGGCTCTTTTATCGCCTTGTTCCTAACAGGTTGGTCGTTCTCGTTTTTTGCCTTCGTAGGCTTTATCAGTTTACAGGGAATCGTAGTGAACAATTCGATTATTCTAGTGGATTATACAAATCAACTCATTTCGGAAGGTATGGAAAAAATGGAAGCCATTAAACTTGCCGCCAAGACACGATTCACACCAATAGTATTAACGTCTTTGACAACAATTTTAGGATTGATGCCTCTTACATTTTCAGGAACTACTTTATGGTCGCCCTTAGGTTGGACATTAATTGGGGGAATGATTTCTAGTACAATATTAACACTTTTGGTAGTACCTATTCTATATAAATGGTTAACAAAAAATAAGACAAATAAACACCTTAAGAAATAAAAAACAATAACCAACATTGCAAACTACCAATTTAAGTAATATTGACACAAACTTGAAATATAAAACATGAGCTACCACCAACAAGTATCTAATGCCATTTTGAAACAGTACATCAGATGTTTTTGGTGGTTAGACAACGATTCATCAGAAAATCTTAATTACACCATTTTACCTGACGGTTTTTTTGATATTATCGTTCGCTTTAATAATTACAAATACCAAAGTACCTCGCTCACAGGACTATATACAAAAGAGGTTGAAGTGGTAATTCCTCCAAATCATCAACTTTTTGGAGTACAATTCAAATTACCAGCTGTGGAATATGTCTTCTACGAAAGTATTGCGCCGATGTTAAACTCCGAAAAAAAGTTGCCCGATGCTTTTTGGAATCTAAATTCATTTGACTTTTCAGAAAACTTAGATACGATTGATAGGTTAAGTTCAATAATAAGTCAAGAAATCAATAAAGAGAATAATATAGACGACCGAAAACTTGAACTATTCAGATTATTGAGCCAAACTAAAGGCTATGAAAGCGTGAGTTTTTTTACTGATAAATTATTTTGGTCTAGGAGGCAAATCAACAGATATTTTAATAAAATGTTTGGGCTTTCACTAAAAAGTTATTGTAATATATTAAGATGTTCGGCATCATTTAAAGACATCAAAAAAGGAGATTTATTGTCTAATCAAAATTATTATGACAGATCCCATTTTAATAAAGAAATAAAAAAGCATACCAGCCACAATCCAAAAAGCCTGGCAAATAACGAAAACGACCGATTATACAAATTTCAATCATACCTAATAAGTAAGTTTGTGATAGTACTAACCATAATAAACAGGGATGGACAAAGAAGTGGTTGCATGGAAGAATAAGGGTCGAACAGTAGAGGTGAACGGTCATCAAGTATTTTACATAAAGGAAGGAAGCGGTCCTAACCTTTTAATACTTCACGGGTATCCTTTTAATACCTTCGAGTGGAAATCTGTTTGGAAAAATCTAGTAAAAGATTACACCGTTTTTACATTTGATTATTTGGGTATGGGATTTTCAGATAAACCCAAAGAACATGAATATAGCTTTCATGAGCATTGTGAAATTGTCAATTTTCTAATTGAGTTTTGGGGTATTAAACAAACCCATATCCTGTCACATGATTTAGGAGTCAGTATTGTTCAAGAATTATTGGCTAGGGACTTAGCTTCACAAAACTGTTTTAAAATACAATCGGTGGTGTTTATGAACGGTGGTTTGTTTATGGATAGTTACAAACCTAGAATGATTCAACGGTTGCTTTCACAATCTCCAAAGCCCATCGGGAGGTTATTGAGCAAGCTTCTCACTAAAAAGAAATTAGAAAAATCGATACAATCAGTTTTTGCTGCCTACACCCAACCCACCGACAAACTCATAAATCAATTCTGGGATATTTTAAATTATAACGACGGCAAGTCAATCGCATATTTGATAGGGAGGCTGGTTTTTGACAAATTAAACCATCAAGAAAGATGGATAAGTGCAATGCAAAACACGAAGATCCCAATGTGCTTTATAAATGGGCCATTCGATCCTAATTCTGGTATTCATATGGCTAAAAAAAATAATTTGAACGGTATAAATTAAACCTAAAAAAGGTCAACCTATATCAGCATAATACATACATTAAAGAAAACCGATAATAATTTGAAATAAGAATGAAAAAACACAACTACGAAATCAAAGTTGAATGGACAGGAAACGAAGGAAATGGAACTTTGAATTACAAATCTTTCAATAGAAATCATAAAATTATAGCTACCGGAAAATACGATGGAATAAATGGTTCTTCTGACCCTTCTTTTTTGGGAGACAAAACGAGATATAACCCTGAAGACCTTTTCCTATCTTCATTATCAGCTTGCCATATGCTTTGGTATTTGCATTTATGTTCTGTGAATAAAATTATAGTGACTGAATATTTGGACAACGCAACTGGAATAATGGAAGAAACTAAAAATGGTAGTGGAAAATTCACATTAGTTACTCTAAACCCTAAAGTTAAAATCACAGATTTGAGTATGATTTCGAAAGCTAACGAATTACACCAAGAAGCAAATGAAATGTGCTTTATAGCAAATTCTTGTAACTTCAAAATTGGACATAATCCAAACACAACCGCGGAATAAAAACGGCTTACAACAATGCCTATAATTAATACGGGGTTTGGTGCTTAACCCAAAGTCTAGTGTATTCTTAGTAAGTCCGCCAAATCTTTTTGATTTGGCTTTAGAACAAAAAAGGTAAAACAAAAAAAAGTTTTGGCTAATCGCTTAATCGGAAATTAATTACTTTTAATTTCCGTACTAAACATAGGTACTGTGTTGTAAACAATTTAAAAAATAGATATTCTAAAAATGGAAAAAACAATATTAACAGTCTATTTTTACATTCCAGAACAAATTACTCTTTTTGATTTGGGTGGTGTTTTACAAGTGTTTCAGGAAGCAATTAATTTAGGGTTTAATTATCAATTAAAGTTCATTAGCAATCAATCAACTATAATTAGTTCTTCTGGTTTAGAACTATCGTCATTAACACATTTTATAAAAACTAATCCAAAAAAAAAATGATATTGTATTTATTTCTGGATTTAGTACTCTTCAATTAGATAAGTTTACAGAAGACAGTTCTTTTTTTGAATGGTTGAAAAGAATAAACTCTAATCAAACTACAATTTGTAGTATCTGTACTGGGGCATTTCTTTTAGCTAAATCAGGACTTTTAAATAACAAAGAATGTACAACGCATTGGAAACTCCTTAAAAAACTAAAAAAAGATTTTCCTCTTTTAAAAACACAAGACAATACTTTATTTACCAAATAAAAAAATTATATACAAGTGCTGGAATTGTAACAGGTATCGATTTAGCATTGTTTTTAATCGAAGAAAGACATAGTAAACAAAATGCAACTCAGATAGCCAAAGAATTAGTTGTTTATAAAAGAAGACATGGAACTGATGAGCAAGAGAGTGTATATTTACAAAACAGGAGTCATCAAGACGAAAAGATTCATACAATCCAAGATTGGATAATCTACAATATAGATAAGGCTTCAACAATTGATTATTTAGCTAATTTAGTACACGTGAGCCCAAGAAACTTAACTCGAATTTTCAAAAAAAAACAGGAGTTACCATATCTGAATACCGTACAAAACTAAGAATTGAAAAGGCTAAAACTTTGCTTACTAATTCTGATTATAAAATTGAATACATCGCCAAATTATGCGGTTACAAAACATCAAAGCAATTAAGATTAATTCTTGAAATGCATCTCGGAGCTTTACCTTCTGAAATCAAAATTAAGCTGTCTTAAAAGGACTATCATTTGTCCTTTCATGGTTATAGTATGACAACTATATTTGTGACTAATAATCAAATTAAACATAAATAATGAGTTTAAAAGAACAAAATGCAACACTAATATTAATTGATATTCAAAAAGGATTTGATGAAGAGAAATATTGGGGAGGAAATAGAAATAATAAAGACGCTGAAGAAAAATCATCTAAAATATTAAAGAAATGGAGAGAGTTAAACCTTCCCATCTTTCATATTGTTCATAGTTCACAAAATCCAATTTCAAGACTACACGAATCACATCCCGGATTTGAAATAAAAGATGAAGTAAAACCAATAGATGGAGAACCAGTTATCAAAAAAAGTGTAAATAATGCTTTTATCGGAACTGACTTAAAAGAGAGATTGGATAGTCAAGAAATAAATAAACTAGTAATTATTGGATTAACTACAAACCATTGTATTTCTACAACGACAAGAATGGCAGGGAATTTTGGATTTAACACATTACTTATATCTGATGCGACTGCAACATTTGACCGAATTGGAATTAACGGAGAACTATTTGATTCTGAAATTATTCATCAAACAACATTAGCCAATCTGCATGATGAATTTGCACAAGTAATTGATACCGAAAAGCTATTTAAATTGGTGTAAAAAAAACGGTTTACAATACCGTGTATAATTAATTGCTTTGGTCGTTGCTTATTTTGAAAATTCCTTCGGAATTTTCTCTGGCACATATTTGTTTACTAATTTAGTGTAACGTCTAATCTTTAACTTTTGTAAACCATGTATCTTAACGTACAGATGAAGAAACAGAACGAGAAGCATTAAAGAAATATGAAAATACTGAATAGTAAAATTGAGGATATTAATAAAATATTCGAATTTTATAAAATAGCAACCGATTTTCAAAAAACAAAATCAATTGTTCCTTGGCCGAATTTTGACCTAGAATTGATTGAAAAAGAAATTAGCGAAAATAGACAATGGAAAATTGTAATTGATGATGAAATTGCTTGTGTTTGGGCTATTACAGAAAGTGACATTCAAATTTGGCAAGAAAAAAATGAAGAACCTGCTATTTATATTCATAGGATTTCTACAAACCCAAATTTTAGAGGTCGGAATTTAGTAAGTGAAATTGCAAAATAGTCAAAGAATTATGCCATCCACAAGGACAAAAAGTTTGTGAGAATGGATACTGTTGGAGAAAACGTAGGACTAATTAATTACTACAAAAAATGTGGATTTGATTTTTTAGGCTTATCAATATTAAAAGAGACATCTGAACTTCCGGCTCATTATAATAATGCTACAGTTAGTTTATTTCAAATTTCCGTTTAGCTGAATACGAAGTCGATAAAAACCGAAAAAACCAGCTAGTAAAAAGCTAAAAACAGAACATAGAACATAGAACGAAAAAAAAAATGGAATGAAAAAAATTGGACTTATAGGAGGAATTAGTTGGACTTCAACATTGGATTATTACAAATTTTTAAATCAAGGTATTAATTTAAAATTGGGTGGATTAAATTCTGCGGAATGTATCATATATTCCTTAAATTTTTCAGATGTTCAAAACAAAGGTTGGACAAATTCTTTTGATCTCATTTTTGACGCTTGTAAAAGTTTAGTTTCAAGCAATGTAGATGCGATAGTTTTGTGTGCAAATACAGCCCATCTATTTGCAGACGAAATTCAAGAAAAAATTGATATTCCAATTCTTCATATTGCAACTGCTACTGCAAAGGAAATAAATAGAAAAAAATTGAGGAAGATTGGATTATTAGGAACTAAATTCACTATGGAAATGGGCTTTTACCGTGATAAGCTGAAAAAATACGATATAGAGACAATTATCCCAACTGATGAAAAAGATATTGAAATAATTCAAAATATTGTAAAAAATAAACTCGGAAAAGGAATTGTAACTAAAGATTCAAAGGAGAAGTTTATTAATTATGCTAACAAGTTGGTCGAAAGAGGAGCAGAAGGAATTGTTTTAGGTTGTACCGAAATACCTATGTTAATTAAACAAAAAGACTTTAACTTTCCTGTGTTTGATACAACTAAAATACACGTAGAAAGCATCATAAAGTTTGCATTGGAAAAATAAAAGCCAGTTTACAGTCGAGTAAGCCAAGGGAATTTCACCCCTAACTTCTCACAGAACCGTACGTGAACCTCTCGACTTATACGGCTCTTATTATGTAGTCAATAGTTTAGGTTAACTGATAACCCAACGCCCAATGATAAAACATATTTGGATAATCTTTGGTAATACGCTTTAACCATTTCAAGGCTAAAACCCTACTTCTTTTGAAGCGTTTATACCTATTCAATATCCATTTAATGATTCGATGATGGAGGTAATAAAAAACAGGTTTTAGAGAGTTGCGCTTTATTTTACCATAATAATTTATCCAACCCCGAATTTTAGAGTTGACCATCATTGCTAGGTCTTGTAAAGTACATCGAGTCTTCTTATGAATGTTCATTTTACCTAAATCCGATAGAATGCCCTTCTTAGATTTTCGACTCATCTCACAGTCATATTGTAAAAAGAATCCTCCCTTTTTTAATTTAATCATCACAGGACGGAAGCTAAAGCCTCGAAAATCAAATTGCACTGGTAATCCTTTGAGTCCTCTCCCGGCCTTCTTACAGTATACTATTTTCGTCTTTTGCGGATGAACACTAAGTCCACATTGCTTTAAACGTTCGGTTACTTTAGCAAGCAAATACCTTGCTTCACCTTGTGTACTGCAGTGAATAATCATATCATCGGCGAAACGAACCCTTTTTATTTTAGGAAAATGTAGTACAAGCCATCTATCTGTACAGTAATGTAAAAATAAATTGGACAGTAACGCACTAATTACACCTCCTTGCGGTGTCCCTCTTCCTGTTGCGTGTTTTAATGTACCATCTTTAAGCTGGTTAGGTGCTTCTAACCATCGCTTTATATACATTTTAACCCATGATTCACAAACGTGAACTTCTAGTGCTTTGAAGAGTAATTCGTGGTTGACATTCTCGAAAAATTCTTTGATATCCAAATCTATTACCCAGCTGTATTTCTGTACATTTTTCTGTACTTCTCTTACAGCTTGATGCGCACTCTTATTGGGTCTATACCCATAAGAATTATCCATAAATTTAGCATCTAATCGTGGTTCAATATACGTTTTGATAACCTGTTGTGCGATTCGGTCGCTAACCGTTGGGATTCCTAATGGACGTGTTTTACTATCGTCTTTTGAAATATGTACACGTTTAACATTGGATGGAAAGTAACTCCCAGAAGCTAACCGATTCCAGATTTTGTACAACTCTTTAGAACGAACTCTTTCAAATTCTTCTAACGTTTGTAAATCTACTCCAGCACTCCCTTTGTTCCTTTTTACCTGCTTATACACATCCCAAACCATCATCCTTGTAATGGGTAATGACTTTGTTTGTTCCTTAAAAATCATCCTTACTCTTTAAGTTGTTTTTAATTCTAAACTACATAATTGAATCCCTTTGCTCCACTTACCTTACACAAGCTTCAACACTACTACGGGTTCATCCGCCACCTAAACAAGTATTGGTAATCGCCTTGAAGGTACTTCCTACTTAGTTTTTCCCTTTATCACTTTGATTAGCCTTCCTGTGTTCCAAAATAAAGCCTAAATAAAAGTCATGCCCCCTTTATGATGGTTGCCGCATAGCCAGTAATTAGGTGACCGCTATACTTATCCCTAAAACCTCGATACTTCTTAGGTTTTGACAACAACTTGCCTTTTCGTCACTTCATCGGAAGGTTCGCTTTCGCTCATCTCTCTTATTCACACCTGACTGCTTTATACAGCCTTTTCCTCTATCGCTTCATGTTCCTTTGTTACCTCAGGAACATCATAGAAGTGGTTTGATTAGTACTCCTAAAATACCTAATCGGAAGACCTCCTTCCCTCTTTATTCTAGTTACGTTGATTTCTCAACTCACAGCACACATCGAGTAGACGGGTGACGACTTAAAGTCGCCACTGCGCCTCTCACACCACCGTACGTACGGGTTTTCCCGATAAAAGTCGAGACAGGCTGTATACGCCGGTTTTGATGTCAAGGAAAAACAATCGGGAACATCCGTAAAAGGTAAACCTAGAATATCAAAGAGAGGCAACAGACATCTAAGAAAATCAATGCATCTTCCATCTCTATCCTCTGTTAAATATAACCAATCGCATAAAGTCTTATATGTTAGGATCGTATCAAAAAGTGGAATCAAAATGAAGGCGCTGATTGCTGTGCAGAGAAAAATGCTTGAACTTATTTTTGTGATAGATAAAAACCAGAATCCCTATGAAAATGACTATCATCAAAAAAGGGTACACCACACGAATGCGGAGGTACCCTTGCAGGCTAACTTATAGTTGCCTTAAGATATCAATATTAATTAAATAAATTGAAATATCACTTGATTATTAACACAGAATCTATTGGGATTTTATCTGTGATTTATTTGCTAAATTTAGCGCTCAAAAAACGCAACTAATCTTATACAAGTACGTTGCCAGCAATTTGAGAAAAACGAAATCTATGATAAAAAAAGTGATAATTGGAATTCTAACAATCGGAATCTTTGGTTGCAATTCTGACAAGAAGAAAACCAAATCTAATGAAACCTATTCAGACATTAATATTGTGGGTGCGATGAGAAATGTTATGTGGAAAGGAGAATTAAGTGGAAGTATTAGTCTCGATACTATTTCTAATAGAAAAGGACTTTATGGACTTGGACCAGAAAGTTATCTGACCGGAGAATTACTTATAAATGATGGAAAAAGTTATGTTTCAAAAGTCACGTCTGATTCAACTATGACGGTTGAAAAAACATTTAATCTCTCAGCACCTTTCATGGTGTATGCCAATGTAACCAAATGGAATGAAATAGAATTAGCATCGAATGTTAAGTCTATTAAAGACATTGAAAAATTAGTAGACGAAAAGACAACTGATCTCAAAAGACCTTTTGTCTTCAAACTGACAGGAAAAATATCAAAAGCAATCATTCATATTCAAAATTTACCAAAAGGAACAATAGTTTCATCACCAAAAGAAGCTCATCAAGGACAAACGAATTACGAACTGAAAGATGAAGAAGCTACTATAATCGGTTTTTTCTCAACTGAACATAAAGGGGTTTTTACACATCACGATTCAAACATTCATTTACATTTAATCACAAAAAACGAAAGTAAAATGGGACACTTGGACGAATTAGAAATTGAGAATATGAAATTATATGTACCGAAGAAATAAAAACTGCTGGCAACACCTTATATAATTTATTGCTTTGGCAAGTGCTTATTTGGAACCCCGAAGCTTCGGGGCTTCGGAATTTTTCTCTGGTTCGTATTTGTTTACTAAATTAATTGCATACTAACACAGAATCTAACCATACACAACAACGCTAGCTACAATACGAAACTTGTACTCTCCTGAAATAGGTTGACTAAAAATTAAACACTTAATGATAGTCACTTATGAAAACACAAAAAGCACCCTGGCGAAAAAAAACTACGAAAAAGTAAATTTAGAACTCAAAATATTCGTCGTTGATCAAATTCAAAATGGTCAGATTTCTACTAATTTTGCTTCTAAAAAATAAGATGTTCCTAGAACTACAATCTCCTATTGGTTGAAAAAATACAGTACTTTAGTGCAACAAAATACTGGTATGAGTAAATTAGATCAAATTAAAAAACTAAGAAAAGGATTGAAGAATTGGAGTTTGTAAAAGACTTTCAGCAAGATATTATTGCTGATATGGAACTCATTACTGGAGTTGACTTATCAAAAAAGTCATTGCCCAAAATAGTAGCAAAAGAGATAGAACTAAAAAAGAGAAACATTTTAAAAAAAAAATGGCTCTATCAATGTTTTGAGATTAGCAAACAAGCTTTCTATAAAAGACTTAGAACACAGGAAGTCAAACAAATAAACCACAAAAAACTGATCATAATGGTACAAGGTTACCGTAAAAAAGTAGGTATGAGAACTTGAGGTATTAAGCTTTATGATGAATTAAAAACAAGCTTCATAAAACAAGACATAAAAATAGGTAGAGACAAGTTTTATCACTTCTTAAGACTTCAAAATTTACTGGTTCCCAAACTAAAAAACTATGTAACAACCACCAATTCTAAACATCAATTTAGAAAGTATAAAAATCTAGTTAAAAATCAAGTACCTAATCGTCTTGAACAGCTTTGGGTAGCTGATATTACTTAAATTAAAACAGACAATGGTCATAATTATTTAGCAATAATTACAGATGCTTATTCAAAGCAAATTATGGGCTATAAATTAGATAACAACATGAAGACATCACTTTGTACAGAAGCGTTGGCTATGGCTATTAAAAACAGAAAATACCCTAATAAAAAACTCATACATCATTCAGATAGAGGTTTTCAATATTGCAATCCAAAATATACCGAATTTGCTGAAAGTAATGGCATCATGATGCGTATGACAGAACAATACGGCCCATACGAAAATGCTATTGTAGAGAGAATTAATAGAACTTTAAAATATGAATATGGACTTAGAAACTGCATTAAAAAACACCGACATTGCACAACAAATAACAGAACAAGCAGTACTTATTTTCAATAATTTAAGAACTCATTTCTAGCCTAGGTTTAAGAAAACCTGCAGAAGTAAATTTAAATCCTAATATTAAGTATAAATCATATTGAAAAAATAAAGTAAATTTACTTAAACTAACAATTTAAAACTAAAACTAGATTAAATTATTTTTTGCATTATAAACGGCTAAAAAAATACTTTGAACGGTATATATTAAACCTAAAAAAGGCCAACCTATATCAGTAAATACAAAAAAATATGGAAAAATTAAAAAAACTGACTTTTTCGTTTCTATTTTTTATAATTCCTATCACAGTCTTAAATGCTCAGGCCGAAGATTGCAGCTGTAAAAAAGATTTTGAATTTTTAAATCAAAAAATTCAACAAACACCTTCATACAAAGTAAATAAGGTGGTTTATGAATTGGAGTATACAAGGATAAAAAAAAACATTCTCAATTTAAATTCTGGTTATGAATGTTTTCTTCAGTTGAATAAATTAATGTTATCGCTAAATGATAGGCATTGTAATCTCTACGGAATAAATACTGGGTTAGATGAAGAATCAAAAAAAGATCTAGCTAAGTTTGAAACATTTAAAACATCTGAGCTTTTTACTGTTTATCCTAGACCTAAAATAAATTTAGATAGCCTAAGAACAACATTAAAGCAAAAGCCTATTACCTCTATTGAAGGTATTTATTATAGAAAAGGATACATGACTCTTGGAGTTTATAAAACGGCATAAAGTGATTTTTATAGAGCAATTATTTTAGACTCAGAAAATGACGTTTGGGAAGTCGGAGATGTAATTTACACTTTAATTCCTTACGGAAATAATTATTTATTAGCCGTTGGTGGATGTCTTACCAGTAAGAGAATGATATCTTATGGAGAGAGAATTGAAAATGGTGTCTTTCTAACTATGCAATTTCAAAAGAATTCCTCAATAGCTAATTATTCTGTTTCAACATATCCTGAATCCACCTATTTAAGAAAGGAAATATCGTCTGAAACTACTTATTTAAAAGTGGGAAGTTTTAACTCTTGAAACCCCACACTTTCTGAAGCAGATAAATTTCACAAATCATTAGAAGGAACTTTGACAACGAAAAATCTAATCTTAGACTTACGAGACAATGGTGGTGGTGGAGATAGAAATTCTAAGGGATTATATAGAATTTTAAAAAAATATATCAAACGAAATAATGTTTACGTTTTGGTTAATCATAGAACCGCAAGTAATGCAGAGCAATTCGCATATAAACTAAGTGATTTTAAAAATTGTACAGTTCTAGGCAATAGAACAAGTGGAACTGCAGCTTACGAAATGGTAAACTCTAATTACAATTTACCCTGCAAAAATTATGTAGTAGTTCTAACTTCTAAAAAGCACACAGAATATATAAAATTAGAGTCTACTGGAATTGAACCAGATATAAAATTGGATATTGAAAAGGATTGGATGATACAAGTACAAAACTATATCCAGAGAAATAACTAAGGACAATCGAGTGGACGGGTGACGACCTAAAAGCCACCACTACGCCTCTCACGCCAACGTACGTAGGGGTCTCGTATGCGGTGGTTCGCAATCCATCTTTTCAATCGCTCTTTACACCAATCGAAACTATTCTGTATTTTTTTTCAAGGGCTACAGATTTTCTGAGGGTTGCCCATTAACGAAAATTAATGCTCCCTGAATAATTTCCAGAAGGACTGCCTTCAGTCCTTCTCCACTTGTGAGACCTATACAGTTTTATGCAACTCGTTTCTCCGTGGGTACTATGATCCCGAGGCTTCGGGACTGACTTCTCTAACTAACCAACTCGTAGTTGTAGAGACCTCCCCTGAGCCCGCCCCGATTTTTATCGGGGTAAGAGCGTCTTCTTTCTTGTGATCCCTGCCTTATCTACTATTTCGGTTATCACTTTACGTGCTTTGGACTTTACAATGATGTGCTTGCTTATCCAACCTAATAGCCTCATATAAGGTTCCTGCTAGGCCTGTCCTGAGCGTAGCCTTAGGCTCATTACCAGAATTTGTAGTCCTGCTTTCTTCAGATGTAATCTCACCATTACCACCCTTGCAGCTTACTAAGGGTTCAAGGCGTTACCCCTGCCCATAAGGGACCTGCACCCTCTAAATGAATTAGCTCCCTTTCTTAATGTCATTAGCTTATTTAGATTCTAAATTCAAAGAAGAGAGAGTTATAACGTATTAGACATTTATCTTAAACCATCATTACAGCAGAGGCATTTATTATTTCAAAAAAAATACATTTCAAAAAACTCAAATACCGTTAAATCAACCATTCATACTTTCAAAAAACCACTTGATAAAACAAGTGACCTTTAGATAAGTATAATACACATAAGCTTTAATTCAAAAGTAATTTTATACCGAGTAATATTGCTCAATTAAATATTTTAAATTATTAATTATGAAAAAATTCATACTTTTAGGCTTTGTGAACTTATTATTCTCATTCACTTATTTACAAGCACAAGACATTATTAATCCAGTATCTGCGACTACAACCTTAACGGCTGAATTTGGAACAAACCTTATTAATACCATTAACGGTTCTGGCTTAGATGCTTTTCCGAGTTTAACAGCCGATCATGGAATGTCAGTATTTGGCAATTCATTTGTAGCAATCAACGAAACAGGTTCAATAGATTTTGATCTAGGAGGCTCTTATCTAGTAGACGGTCTAGCGTTCTGGAATCAAAATTTCTTTGGTCCCGTTCCCGGAGAAAACGGAATACAAGAAGTGCTTATTTCTTCTTCCAATGATGGTGTAACTTATACACCAATTACGGGTGCGCCTAATATATTTGCACAAACTACATGCATGAGTTGTCCATCAGAACAATTTTCATTCACTGAAGTTATGACTTCTTTTATCCGTTTTGATGTGATTAACAATTGGGGCGAACCTACTTATGTGGGTTTTTCAGAAGTTGCGTTCTCTGGAATTGAAGCAACAGTTCCAGTAGAAAATGTGATTAACCCAGTATCTGCCACAACAACTTTATCGGCTGAATTTGGATCAAGTCTTGTTAACACAATTAACGGTTCTGGCTTAGATGCTTTTCCGAGTTTATCTGCATCTCATGGTGGTGCAAATCCCGGTACAGCCTTTTATGCTACCAATGGTACTGGAACTATAGATTTTGATTTAGGCGGTTCGTATTTGGTCGATGGGCTTTCATTTTGGAATGCTAACGCAACTGGTCCTGGACAAACAGGTATTCAAGATGTACTTATCTATTCCTCAGAAGATGGCGTGACTTATTCTCCAATTTCTGGTGCAACAAGTGTTTTTACAGAAGCTGTTAGTACCTCAAGTATGGCTCAACAATTTGCTTTTACCGAAGTAACCGCCTCTTTTATTAGACTTGAAGTTATCTCAAACTATGGTAGTCCTGATTTCGTTGGTTTCTCTGAAATCGCTTTTTCTGGAGTAAGCACATTAGGAGTTACAGATTATACATTATCAGATGTTATAAGCCTTTATCCAAATCCTGCAATAAATATTATTACAATCAATAATAAATCAAAAATAGAATTAGAAGGCATTACTATTTATGATATGAATGGAAGAATGGTGAAACATTTAGATGTAAAAAACAATAACCTTGAACAAACTATAGATCTATCAGATCTCGTGTCTGGCATTTACATGGTTAAAATATTTAATAATCAAACATATACAGTCAAAAGAGTTATAAAGAACTAATACACCAACTAATCTATTATGTCTCTTATATTAAGAAAGCGTAATACTAAATTTAGACTTGGTATAACGCTTTCTTTTTTCTAAGTATTTTATAGTTCTATATCTGTTAACATCCTAATTAGAAAGTAAAACAATTATCAAACGCTTGTTTACCTTTTGATTTTCAGATAGTATATTATCACATTTGTTAAAAAAATTTAAACGTATCTTCAGTTTAAAATCTAGTCAAACTCTTTTCAAAAACAGTCTTAATGCATTGGAACACCAAAATAATAAATCCAAAAGAACTAATTAATATCTCTAGAGGAGACGATAAAATAATTTATAAATACCTTTTACAATTTCAAGAATTAATACCACAACGCATAAATAGTTTGAAGGAGTATTTAAAAGCTAAAGACAGAAAACAAGTCCGCCAACTACTGCATCAAATGAGTCCTCAAATACAATTTTTTGGGATTGAGGATCTTGTAAAACCCATTCAACAATTAGAGCTTGACTATGCGACCATGCCAATAGAAGAATTGAACAAATTAGTAGAAATAGTAATTATTAAGCTAAATTTAGCTATTAACGATGTAAATTTAGTAATTAAAGAAAATTTCTAACCACTAATCCTTATGAAAATTAAGACTATAATTTTAATTGTAACTGTTATTGGATCATTCTTATCCATTAAAGCGCAATCATTTTCAGAAACCCAACAAGATTCTTTAATGGGTATATGGAAAGATGTAACTCAACAAGACACCATTCGTTTAAACGCGATACAGAGAATAGCAATGGAAGGCTACCGTTTTAAAAATCCAGATAGTGCTCTTTATTATGCTCAGTTACAATATGATTTTGCACTTAAAACAAAACATAAGAATTTTCAAGCTCTTGCTTTAAATACACAAGGCGATTATTATTTATTAAAAGGCAATCCGGATAAATCGTTCGATATTTTTAATCTCGCGTTAAAAATATCTGAAGAGATTAATAATAAAAGAACTAAACTAATTACACTAGGTAATATCTCAAGAGTCTACGAATCCAAAGGTAATATAGAAAAGGCACTAGACTATAATTTACAAATATTGAAAATAAGTGAAGATATACAAGATAAAAAGGGAATAGGTAGAAGCTTAGCAGATATTGGTAAGAATTATGCTAGGAAAGGTGATCTGAAATCCGGACTAGCATACCTTAAACGATCTAAAAATATCTTCGAAGAACTTGATGACAAGAACAGTATTGCAACAGTAAGATCCTTCATTGCTAATGTTTATATGCAACAAGGAAATCTAGATGAAGCACTTAAACTAATTACAATTAACCTGGCCTATTTTGAAGACGTAGGAAACAAAACATTAGCCGCAGGTTGTCTTTCAAATCTGGCTGGTATTTATATAAATCAGGGTGATACTAAAAAAGCATTGCACTATTTAGAGAAAGCTTTAGTGCATTTTGAAGAAATAGGAAACATCCCATATGTTGCAAAAATTTCTCAGAATATGGGACAAATTTATTATGAACAAGGCAACTTAGAACGCGCATTAGAATACATGACTAATAGTTTAAAGTTATCTGAAGTAATTAAAGATGAAAACACTGAAGCGGCCGCAAAGCAAAAAATCGGAATTATTTTTACTGAACAAGAGAAATACAGTCAAGCCATCTCTTACGGCAATGAAGCATTAAATTTTTACCAAAAAACAGGAGATGTGATGGGTGTTAGTAGTACCTCAGGAAGTCTTACTAAAAGCTATATAGCTGATGGCAATTATAAAAAAGCGTTTGAAATGAATGAGCTTTATTATAAGATGCGCGACAGTTTGAATAGTAAAGAAAATCAAAAAGCACTTATTGAAGTTCAAGTTCAATCTGATTATGAAAAACAAAAAGCCATAGACGATCTTAATAATGAAAAGAAGATGGTCTTAGAGCAACAAAAAACACTTGCACAACAACGCATTTCTTGGGCAATCGGAATAGGATTATTATTAAGTTCTATTTTAGCATACGTTATATTTAATAAACTAAAGGAAACACGCAAACAAAAAGTCATTATAGAAGAACAAAAGAAAAAAGTAGAACAGTCTGAAAAACACAAAGAACAGTTTTTAGCGAATATGAGTCACGAAATTAGAACGCCTATGCATGCGATTTCGGGAATGACAAACATATTAGAACGTAACAAACACCCAAAATCACAAGATGTTTTTCTAAAAGCCATGCGCACAAGTTCAGATAATTTGGTCGTGATATTAAATGATATTTTGGACCTTTCAAAAATTGAAGCTGGAAAATTAGATATTGAGAGTATATCACTAAATCTTGAAGCTGTAGTAGAGAATTTTATTCAAATTCTCAAATTTAAAGCAGAAGAAAAAGGCTTGACTTTGTCCTATGAGATTTCTGAAGATGCACCGGCTTTAATAATGGGAGATCCAACTCGATTAAATCAGATCTTAATTAACCTTGTTGGAAACGCAATAAAGTTTACAGAGAAAGGCAATGTTAAAATCTTCATCTCATCAACTAATGGTCAGCTTCATTTTGAAATAAAAGATACTGGTATAGGGATTCCAAAAGATAAACAAAAAAGTATTTTTGAATCCTTTGAACAAGCGAAAGGGTCGACAACAAGATATTATGGAGGCTCAGGACTTGGTCTTAGTATTTCTAAGCAATTAGTAGATTTACAAAATGGTAAAATTTGGGTAGAAAGTTCTGAAGGTAATGGAAGTGCTTTCTATTTTGACTTGCCACTAACTATACCTAAAACCAATGCTGTTGGTCAACGTTTTATTTCAGAAGACAAACTAAAAACAATGGCTAAATCCCTAAAGGGTATTCGTATTCTAATTGCAGAAGACAACCCATTTAATCAAATGATTGCCCAAGACGATCTCTCTTATTATATTGAAGATATTTCTATAGATACTGTAGAAAATGGCATGTTGGCTATTGATAAATTTAAAAGTAATAACTATGATTTAATCCTAATGGATGTCCAAATGCCAGTAATGAATGGTTTTGAAGCTACAAAAAAAATTAGAGACTTAGAAAAATCTAAAGGATTAGCAACGACTATTTCAATCATAGCAATGACCGCAAGTTTATTAAAAACAGAAATAGAGAATTGTTATAATGCTGGTATGAATAATTATATTCCTAAACCATATAAGGTAGAAGAATTAATTGTTCCCATTTTTAACGAGTTGAAATCAAAAAATGAGCTTTCATAAAATTAGATGCTTAATTATCGATGATGACCCTTTTATAACAGAGTTATTACAAGATAAGATTAATCACTATTTTCCAGACTTAAAGGTATTGTCTGTTGCTAAGAATGGTAATGAAGGTATAGAGGAAATTAATAAACACATCCCTGAACTAATTTTTCTTGATGTAGAAATGGCTGATATGACTGGTTTCGAAATGCTATCTTATTTTTCAGAGATATACTTTCAAACTATTTTTATAACATCATATAGTCACTATGCTATAAAAGCTATTCGTTTTAATGCTTTAGATTATTTACTAAAGCCTATTGATTTAGGGGAATTAAAAAGAGCCATAAACCGATTTAAAATTCGTAAAAAATCAGATCTTCAAAAAGAAAACTTATCTCTAGCCTTAAAAAATGTAGCCAACAAAAATGTTTCAAATCATATATTGAATTTAAAAACCCAAGATGGTAATCTAAATTTAGTTTTAAATGATATTCTACATATTGAAGGCCAAAGAAATTACAGCTATATCTATCTGAAAAATGGATCGAAAAAACTAGTTACAAAGACCTTAATTGAACTTGAAGAATTACTTGATTCTAAGGGGTTTTATAGATGCCATAAATCTCATATTCTAAATGCTAAGCACATTACATCCTATACAAATGGAAATTTAGTTCAACTTTCTCAATCTATAAAAGTTCCAATATCCCGAAGAAAAAAGAAATCATTTAGA
>NZ_PJBS01000084.1 GCF_002836055.1 Psychroflexus sp. MES1-P1E | reverse complement strand
GTTATGCATGTGTTGGATGTTAAGGATGAAAAGATATATATTTCTTTCAATGTAGGAGAAAACCGATCAAGAACTTGGATTTTATCCAAAACTAAAATTGGAATAGAGCTTAAACATGATCATCGTAAAGAAGATGGAAGCTAAGATGAAGTCACCATGTATGGTGGAGTAACACCAAACAGTAGATATGATAATTTAGCTATGTTTCCGGCTGACCAAGAAACCGAAGATTTATTGCCGGGAACAGCCACCAACACCAAATTAAATTTTCTATAGGTTTTGATTTGAGGTCACCAAATGATGTTCCGAAACGGTCTTGGGGGTGGGGTAACTATGGAGTTAAATAATAAAGTATAGCTAGCTAAGCTAAAGGATTAATTCTTTTTGATCCTCCTCAACCTCATTTCGCTGTTCAGCAGTGTGAATAAAGTCTTTTGCTTTTTTGACTAAATAGTCTTGGAAGTAACGCTTTTGTTTATTTTGTGTATGAGTCATCACAATGATCACAAGATCATCTTTTGGGTGAAATTCTATGCCATTTCTAAATCCATCCCACAAACCATTGTGGAAAATAACCTCTTCACCACTCTTGTGTTCAAGTCTAAATCCCATTCCGTAACTTTTGTTTTTGCCATTTTCATTTCTACCAAACATCAAGTCAACACTATTTTCATTTACTATTTTACCATTTTTTAAATCTCGAAACCACACGAATAAATCTTTTGCAGAGGCATAAATTCCCTTGTCTCCCATGGCATTATTATGAAAACCTTCAGGAAGTTCAATAAAAGAGCGTCCATAGGATTGGTAACCGTCTAGAATAACAGTTTCATTTCTGTCGTGTTTGTCGACAAAGGTTTCATCCAAGCAGAGTGGTAATAAAAACTCTTCTTCAATAAATTTTCCAAGATTGAGTTGAGTTATTTGCTCAACGATAGCTCCTAAAACTACGTAACCTGTATTGCTATAACTAAAATATCGACCCGCAGGAAAATTGAGTCTTGGTGCGTTGGTGTTAATCAAATCTACAACCTCCAGATTGTTGGGGGCAATATCTTTTTCCCAATACTTTTCCGTTAGATACATGTAGTTCCAAAGTCCAGACCTATGCTTTAATAAATCTCGAATGGTCACTTTTTCAAATTTAAAACCTGGTAAATAAGTAGACACAGATTGATCGATGTCCAAACGTTTTTCTTGGTATAATTTTAGAATAGCCGCTGCTGTATATTGTTTACTTACCGATGCCAACTGGTAAGACATATTTGGCTCCATAGGAGTTTTTGTAATAGGATTCTTGTAGCCAAAATCTTCTTCATATAAAATTTGATCCTTGTAAGCGACAATAACAGATCCACTTATGCTGTTGCGTTTAGCTCTCTTCTGAATTTGATCCTCAAAAATGTGAAGTTCTGGAGAAAACAGGGAATTATAATTTACTAGTGGCACCTTAGGAATGGGATCAGTCACTTCTGAGTTATCTGAAGGCATGGTTTCAAAATTGCTAAAGGCAAAGTTTTGAAACATGGTATAAGTAATCATTCCTAGGATAGATCCTAAAACAAATAGTTTTGTGACAAGCTTAGAGTTGAACTTCATTAATTAATGTAATAACTTCATTTATAATGCAAAATATTATACATTATTGCTATAAATCATTTGACTTGCAATTTTAACCAATTAAAATATAATTTAGAACTAAAACCCAGGATTATAACGGGATTTTATAATTTCGTTCTTATTTCATTGCCAAGGATGAAAAAGTCAACTTAGTTTTGTCTTTAAACTATCTTATATGTCTACTCCGCTAGTATGGTTTCGGTATTCCAAACATCAGCAAGGGCTTTTAAAGAGTCAAATAGTATTTCAAAAGAAGAAATCACATAATAATCTTCTTGCATAATATCTGTTTTAAATTCTTTTTCAATAATAGCTTGAATAGAATAGTCTATAAAATTAGCTTTTTGTTCATGGATCTGATTAGTCTCACCAGAGGAAGATAAAATACCAGCGCCATAGGATTGGATACTCCCCTGCTCTTTTATGACCCCAAATTCTATTGTAAACCAGTAAAGGCGTTGTAATTGTATAAGTTTTTCAGTATCTCCTAGAAATTGACATCCCAATTTTCCAAACTCACACACAACTTCTGAAAATACAGGGTCACTTAATAAAGGCACATGACCAAAAACATCATGAAACATGTCTGGTTCTTCTAGGTAGTCTAAACTGTCTTTGGAACGTAACCAAGTGGAAGAGCAGAACTTTCGTTCGGCAAGCAATTTGAAAAACTCTTCTACAGGAATCAGCCCAGGGACTACTTGCAATTCCCACTGAGTTTCGGTTTTAAACCACGAATTAATCTTTTCAAGATCAGGGATTTCATCGGCATTTAAAACAGGAGACATATTCTTTAAAGCATCGATATAAGATTTGGAAGCTTTGCCTGATATATTTTCTTTTTGTCTAGTAAATAGGGTATTCCAAACCCATAAATCGTCTTTGGTGTATTTAGACATGTCTTGCATAGCAATTCGTTTTAAAATAAAAATCCCGATTCAATTGAATCGGGATTTAATTAAGGTGTAAATATAGTATACCATTAACCGATTCTAAAATTTAGAAGTGGTTGATAGTAATAGGATGTATTTGTATTATTCATAAACCCAAAACTAAATATAAAATGGATAGTGGCAAAATCAACAAGTGTTAAACTGCAGCTATAGAGTGATTTTAATTTTAGGCGCTATTCACGATCAATTCATCTGATTGTTTTAATTTTATGAAAAATCAGATCATGATGTCACGACCATACCGTTGGGGAATTTTAGGTTTAGGGCGAATTGCGCACAAATTCGCCTCAGATATAACGCAGATAGAAGGTGCTACTCTTTATGCTGTAGCTTCAAGATCACTGGAAAAAGGTAAGGTTTTTGCTGGTGACTTTAACGCTGAAAAAGCTTATGATTCTTACATCGATTTAGTTAAAGACCCAGAGGTTGATATTATATATGTTGCCACACCACATGTTTTCCATTTTGAACATGCCTTACTAGGACTTCAACATCATAAAGCCGTTTTGTGTGAAAAACCAATAGCTATGAATGTAGATCAATTGAGCCGCTTGATTTCTGAAGCAAAGCGCACTGATAGGTTCCTGATGGAAGGCCTCTGGACCAATTTTATGCCTCATCTTCAAAAAGTCTATGACCTTACTCAAAAGGAAACTTATGGGAAATGCTTAAAAATTGAAGCAGATTTCTCTTTTAAAGCTGAATTTAATACTGAAGCTCGCCTATTTAATAAAGCTCTAGGCGGCGGAGCTCTTCTGGATATAGGGATTTATCCCGTGTATTTGGCTTTAAAGCTTTTAGGATTGCCACAGGATATAAAGGCAACCGCTCAGTTTTCTAAAACAGGCGTAGATGTTTCCAATGCAATACACTTTCAGTATCCCGGTGGAGCTGTGGCACAGCTGTCTTCTAGTTTTGCTAAAACAACACCTTCCAAGGCTAAAGTTTATTTTGAAAAGGCTAGCGTAGAATTTGGATCTAGATTTCATAATACCGATCAACTCACTATCACTACTAAAGCTGGAGAAGAGCATCTAGACTTTCATTATTCACCACATGGTTTTCAATTTGAGATTGAACATGTTCATGATTGTCTAGATCGAGGTCTTACACAAAGTCCTGAAATGTCTCTTAAGTCTTCTCTGGAGTTACTTCAAACATTAGATACTATTAGGAAGCAAATAGGTCTTAGGTATAAGGAAGATTTGGATCATTAATGGTTAAGATTTTTAAGCCTCATTTGGTTTGGATTTCTTAAAGTTAATCCCCTATAGGTTTTTAGACTCTTCCTAAATTTTTATTTGGACAATAGGCGTCGATCTATAAGTAATACCAATTTAGTTTTGAAATGATGCATTAAAAATTTTAATTATACTAGGACGTAGCTCAGCACAGGTTTTTTATTTAGTTAAGGAAAAAAATATAAGCATAGCACTAGTTACGGTTCTATTTTATGAAGATTAATTGATGAAAAAGAAACTGATTTTATACAACATTTTATTGCTAAATTGGTAAAATACATTTTGAGATAATTACTAAAAAAGCAGTACCTTTTAAATGACGCTGGATTCCAGTATTTAAATAGATATAATTATATTTTAGCAGAGAATGGCATACATAAATTACTACGAGATACTTGGAATTGAAAAAAGCGCGACGGAAAGCGAAATCAAAAAAGCTTATCGCAAAATGGCTCGTAAATACCATCCTGATCTAAATCCCAGTGACAAGGAAGCTGAAACAAAGTTTAAGCAAACCAATGAAGCGAACGAAGTCTTGAGTCATCCAGAAAGCCGAAAGAAATATGACACGCATGGCAAGGATTGGAAGCATGCAGGAGACTTCAATAAAGCAAGGCAACAGCAGTATAGTGGTAATTATTCTGATTTTTTTGAGTCTATGTTTGGAGGTCGAGGACAAGGCAGTAGAGGAGGGTCTGGTGTTGGTTTTCGAGGTCAGGATTACAATGCAGAACTACAGCTTGATTTAAAAGAGGTTTACACTACCACTAAGCGAACACTCACTATAAATGGGAAAAACATTCGTCTAACCATTCCTGCAGGTGTCAAAAATGGACAGCAAATTAAAATAAAAGGACAAGGTGGGGAAGGCATAAATGGGGGGCCTAAGGGAGACTTATACATCAAGTTTTCTATAGAGAACTCCACAGAATTTAAAAGAAATCGCGACGACCTCTACAAAACCGTAGACCTTGATTTGTACTCCGCTATGCTTGGCGGTGAGGTTACAGTAGAGACTTTAGATAGTAAAGTGAAACTGAAAGTGAAGCCAGAAACTCAAAACGGTGCCAAAGTAAAACTCAAAGGAAAAGGATTTCCAGTCTATAAAAAAGAAGGTGAGTATGGAGATTTATATATCACCTATAATTTGAAACTGCCTACTCAACTTACGACTGAGGAAAAGGAATTGTTTAATGAGCTCCAAAACTTACGCTTATGATGAATCTAGAGAGTCTTATTCCCCTTCAACAGTTATGCGTGCACTACGATATCGAAATGTCGTTTTTGATCAATTTGAATGATTTTGATTTAATTGAAATAAGAACCATAGAGCACTCTCAGTATGTGCATAAGGATTATGTCGTTCATATTGAAAAAATGATTAGAATGCATCACGAACTCGATATCAATATGGAAGGGATTGATACTGTTTTTAATCTATTGAAAAAGATAGAAACTTTGCAAGAAGAACTTATAACTACCAAAAACAAGCTAAGGTTATATGAAGAATGAGTGTTTTAAAAGTCAGATTGTTTTTAGGGAAGACTAAAAATAAATAAGTCATAAAGCAATACACCAAATTAAACCTATAATCTCGCAATAAATCGTTTTTTTTTTCTACTTGCTTTTTAAAGATGAAATCCAAAAAAAACAGACGGACAGGAAATTCATATTTCTAAACCATATAATATTGAGGTGATATTGAATGATATGTTCCTCAATACTATTTATAACCTTTACTAATTTTACCCATTTTTTATTTGAGTTTTAAATTGCCAAAGAAGCTTGAATTGCTAAATTTGCAAGAAATAAGTAAAATTATAGCGCTAGACCAGATGTTATAGTTTTTGCAAAGCACAAGTATTATGTTGGAAGTTAAGCACATTCGAGCGAATCAAAAGGAGTACGTTCAAGCTCTTAAGAAAAGGAATTTTGAAGCGGATTCTGTTTTTGAAGCTATTTTAAATCTAGATGAGAGGAGACGCTCCACTCAAAAAAAATTAGACGAAATTCTCTTTGAATCCAACTCGCTTTCCAAAGAAATAGGTATGCTCTTTAAGTCAGGTGAGGCCGAGAAAGCGAATGCTGCAAAGGTGAAAACAGCTGGGCTTAAAGAAGATTCTAAGCGTCTTGGTGAAGAGATGGGAGACGTAGCAACAGAGCTTCAGGCTTTGCTATATCAAGTCCCTAATATTCCACATCCCTCTGTCCCTGCTGGAAAAAGCGAAGAGGACAATGAAGAGATTTTTTCTGAAGGAGAAATCCCCATCTTATCCAAATCAGCTTTACCTCACTGGGAACTTGCCAAGAAATATGATATTATTGATTTCGAATTAGGCAATAAGATTACAGGCGCAGGATTTCCTGTTTACAAAGGTAAAGGTGCGCGTTTACAAAGAGCTTTAATTTCTTACTTCTTGGATAAAAATACCGAAGCCGGCTATAATGAAGTCCAAGTTCCACTTCTTGTCAACGAAGCTTCTGGCTATGGAACGGGTCAACTTCCAGATAAAGAAGGGCAGATGTATCACGTTGGAAATGATGACTTGTACTTGATCCCCACATCTGAAGTTCCTCTTACCAACATTTACCGTGATGATTTGCTTAATTTTAAGGATTTACCTATTCAATTAACGGCTTATACGCCTTGTTTTAGAAGGGAAGCAGGAAGTTATGGGGCACACGTTCGCGGTCTTAATCGCTTACACCAGTTCGATAAAGTAGAATTGGTAAACCTTGTGAAGCCTGATGACTCTTATCAAGTCTTGGATGCTATGGTAGAGCACATTAAAACTATTTTAAGGGAATTAAAATTGCCCTATCGCATCTTGAGATTGTGTGGAGGTGATTTAGGATTTACGTCTGCATTAACTTTCGATTTTGAATTGTTTTCAACAGCTCAAGACCGTTGGTTGGAAATCTCCTCTGTATCTAATTTTGAGACCTTTCAGGCCAACCGTTTGAAGATTCGCTATAAAGATGTCGATAATAAAAAGGCTTTGATTCATACGCTTAACGGGAGTTCTTTGGCCTTGCCAAGAGTTTTGGCAGGAATTCTAGAGAATTATCAAACCGATGAGGGTATTGTTATTCCCGAGGTGTTAAGGCCTTATGCAGGCTTCGATAAGATTTCATAGGTTCAAATTACAAGTGTTATACCAAATTAAATTTATAATGTCGTATAAATAAATTGAATTATTTTTTGATTGATTGAAGTTAAAAATAATTAGCATAGCCTTAGTTACGGTAATTATTTTTGATAAAAAGCAGGCGAAAAAGAAATGATTTATTGCGACATTATAGGTTTAAATTGGTATTAGTCACTTCATATTAAAGAAATCTTTCTAAGATGTGATGACGCCCATAAATATTTCGGTAAATTTGAGAATGTTTTCGAAAACGCTCTATTTTTCAATGATGAATTGTTTTTTAAGTCTTCTGATGTGCTTTGTCTTTACCGTGGGTATTGCACAAAGTGAAGATTTAGCTAGAAATTATTTAGATCAAGGCGACTATGAAAAGGCCGCCTCCATCTTTGGTAATCTACATAAAAAGAATCCAGGGCAACAAAACTGGTTACTTGGTTACGTAGAGACTTTACAAGCCATGGGCAAAATCGAAGACGCTGAACGTGTCTTGAGAACCTATCTCACCGAAATTGGAGAATATCCCAATATTCAAATCGAGTTAGGGTATTTGTACCAAAAACAAAGCGATACGCTAAAAGCCCAAGAGTACTACCAAAGAGCCATAGCACAAGTACAAGCTAGACCAGGATTTTCATATTCTGTAGGCAATGTTTTTCAAAAATATGGGCTCTTGGATCTTGCGGTTCAAACTTACGAAACGGCCCAGCAGATAGAGCCTAGAAGTAATAATACCATTCAGTTGGCTCGTATTTATGGAGAGCAAAGTAAATACATGAAGATGTTTGAGAATTACATGGATCTCATAGCTAAAAACACAAGCTATTTCCAGATTTTAAATAGAAACTTTACTCAATATATCACAGAAGATGGAAACAACGCTGCCAATGTCGCTCTAAGAAGAGTCTTGTTGCAACGCAGTCAAAAAAATCCAGAGCTTATCTTCAATGAAATGCTGAGCTGGCTCTTTGTTCAGCAGGAGGATTACACAAAGGCCTTTGCGCAAGAAAAAGCTATTTATCAACGACAAGATCTTAAGTCTTTAAGTCGAATCATCGACTTAGCCTTAATTTCTAAAGACAAGAAAAAGCTAACTTCGGCTGAGGAAATGCTTTATTTTGCAGTGGAGAAGGCCTCAAGTCAGCGGGAATTACTTTCAGCAGAACGAGAACTTTTGCTAGTGAAGCAACTTATCATGACTTCACCAGATGAGTATGAAGCTATTGAAGAGGCTTACACTAGTTTTATTAAAAAGATTGGCAGAAACAGAGATAGCTTTTTAATTCAAAAAGACTTTGTTGAATTTTTTGCTTATCAAAAGCGAAATGTCGTAAAAGCTTTAACGCAAATTGAACTTATTGCGAGTCAAGATTTATATCAGCAACAAATTGCAGAATTGAAATTGCTACAGGCCGATTTGATGGTGCAAGATTCAAAATTCAACCAAGCTTTACTCTTGTATACCCAAGTGGAAAAGCTTATTCCAAATACAGATATCGCTAGAGAAGCAAGATTTAAAGTGGCCAAGACCAGTTATTATAGAGGAGATTTCGACTGGGCTTTGACGCAGCTTAAGGTTTTAAAATCATCGGCCTCTCAATTGACAGCAAATGATGCTATGGAGTTGGCTCTGCTGATCAAAGACAATAGCCAAGAAGACACGTTGCGAAAGGACTTGAAACTTGTTGCAAAAGCAGATTTGTTACTGTTTCAAAATCAACCCCTTCAGGCTTTAACTATTCTGGAAAGAGTTCTTGAAGACCATCAATCGCCTTCCATTGTGGATGAAGTCTTATTCAGGATTGCAAAACTACATCTAGCCAACCAAGACGTGGAAAAAGCACTTCCTTATCTACAACGTATTGTAGACAAGCATAGCGATGAGATCTTGGCAGACAATGCCAATTTTCTTCTTGGAACGCTCTATATGGATGAGCTAAAAAATCCAGATCAAGCAAAACCTTATTTCGAAACCCTAATTTTTAATTATCCCGATAGCTTATATTTTGTGGACGCTAGAAAGCGTTTCAGAATGCTAAGAGGAGATCAAATACAATAAAAATGTTTATTTACAACGTGACGACCAATATAGAAGAAGATGTCCATGACCAATGGGTGGAGTGGATGAAAGAAGAGCATATTCCTGCTATGATAAAAACGGGAAAGTTTATAAGCGCTACCATGAGTAGAGTGGATGTGATAGAATCTATGGGAGGTATCACGTATTCTACGCAATATAAAGTTCAGAGTAAAGCCATTTTGGAGCGTTATTTTGAAGAAGATGCAGATGAACTTAGGGCACAAACCAAACTTTTTGATGGTAAATTTGTAAGTTTTAGAACGGAAATGGAAATTGTACACGAAGAATTATGAGTGAAAAAGAAAGAACCTCAATAGACGACGAAGTGTTTAAGACAAATTTTGAACAAGGCGTTAGGGAAGTGAAAGCCAAAAAGCATTTGGGGCAGCATTTTCTTATTGATGAAGATATCTCCAAGCGTATTGCGGAGACCTTGCAAAAAGACAATTACAGCAGTGTCCTTGAAATTGGACCCGGTATGGGTGTATTAACCAAATATCTATTGGGAAAATACAGTCAGTTTGTGGCTATGGATCTCGACCGTGAGTCGATTGCCTTTTTAAACTCTTCATTTAAAAAGGAACACCACATCGAAGGGGATTCAAAAGCACTTACGGTGATAGAAGCTGATTTTTTAAAAGTGGATCTTTCAGATTATTTCAGAGATACTCAATTTGCGATTATCGGTAATTTCCCTTATAACATTTCTACACAGATCGTCTTTAAGACTTTGGAATATAAAGAGCAAATTCCAGAATTTTCAGGGATGTTTCAAAAGGAAGTCGCCCAGCGAATTTGTGCTTCAGAAGGGAGTAAAACCTACGGAATTTTATCGGTTTTGGTTCAGGCTTTCTATAAAGCTGAGTATTTGTTTACAGTTCCCCCAGAGGCATTTGATCCCCCCCCCAAAATCCATAGTGGGGTATTGAGGTTGCAGCGCAAGGAAAATTATGAGTTGCCTTGTGAGGAGAAAAAATTACGGGATGTGGTAAAAACAGCATTTCAACAGAGAAGGAAAACCTTGCGTAACAGCTTAAAAAAGTTCAACCTTTCACCAGAATTGAGAGAAGATCCTATCTTTACAAAACGCCCAGAGCAGTTAAGTGTTGAGCAATTTATCGATTTGACTTTAAAAATAAGCCAAGATGTCATTTGAATTCACCAAAGAATTTATTGAGAAAATAGAAGTTCTTGTTGAGGAACAAAAAGATCAAGAGCTTCAAACGCATTTGGAAGAATTTCACCATGCCGATATTGCCGAGATTCTCGATGAATTGACCATGGATGAGGCCACTTATATTATAAAGTTACTAGGTAGCGATCAAACGTCTGAAGTCTTGATGGAGATGGATGAGGATGACCGAGAGAAAATCTTGAGAAACCTCAATGCCAAGGAAATTGCCAACGAGATTGAGGAAATGGATACCGATGATGCAGCAGATATTATATCTGAACTTTCCGAGGATATCAAGACTCAAGTTATTTCCAACATCAAGGATAAGAAGCACGCAGAAAACATTGTAGAGCTACTTAAATTTGATGAAAATTCTGCCGGGGGGCTTATGGCTAAAGAGCTTATTCGGGTAAATGAAAATTGGAGCGTTACCGGTTGCATGACCGAAATGCGGAACCAGGCCGAAAATGTGAAGCGCGTTCACTCGATCTATGTGGTGGATAACAAAGGAAGATTGAAAGGCAGGTTGTCTTTAAAAGATTTGATCACCGCTTCTAGTGAAGCAGAAATTGGAGATGTCTACATCCGTAATGTGGATTATGTAGATGTTCACACGTCTGGGGAGGAAGTGGCAAGAGTAATGCAAAAATACGATTTGGAAGCCATTCCCGTAGTGGATGAATTCGGAAGATTGGTCGGAAGAATTACTGTAGATGATATTCTAGATTTCATTAAAGAAGAAGCCGATAAAGATTACCAAATGGCAGCAGGTATTTCTGAAGACGTCGAGGCAGATAGTAGCGTTTGGGAACTTACACGGGCCAGATTGCCTTGGCTTATTTTGGGACTTTTTGGAGGCTTGGGAGCTGTTTATGTGATGCAAGGCTTCGATTCTGCTTTGGAAAAATATGAAATCCTATTCTTCTTCACACCTCTTATTGCGGCTATGGCTGGAAATGTTGGGGTACAATCCTCGGCGATTATTGTACAAGGTCTTGCCAATGATTCTGTAAAAGATAGCTTGGTGAAGCGACTGATTAAAGAAGTGGCGTTAAGTATTATTAACGGCTGCGCTTTGGGAATCTTAGTTTTGGTTTTTGGAGCAGCCACCTCTATGGAGTTTTTAGTAAGCCTTACCATTGCGATTTCTATTTTATCGGTGATTATCATGGCGGCTTTAATAGGGACGTTCGTACCTATTATTTTGAATAAACGCGGGATTGATCCAGCTATTGCTACAGGTCCTTTTATCACAACGAGTAATGATATCATTGGGATTTTGGCTTATTTCTATATCGCCAAATTAATACTGAACTTTTAGAATGACGCCTATTCCATTTCAGCAAGAATTAACGGTCGCTTCTCAACATTTGGATGAGTGGAACCATGTCAATAACTTGGAATATATCAAATGGGTTTTGGACATTTCTGAAGCGCATTGGACTGCCAAAACACCGGTGGAAACTCGAGAAAAACACGCTTGGTTTGTTCTGAACCATCATGTACACTACAAGCGGCAGGCTTTTTTAGGCGAAGAGCTTATCTTAACCACCTGGATAGAAACTTATTCGAAAGTGAAGTCGGAACGTCGGGTACTTATCACCCGTAAAACCGATGGAAAAACTGTGGTAGAGGCTAAAACCAGTTGGTGTTTTATCGATAGAGTTACCAAAAAACCAAGTCTTATCACTACAGCTATTATAAGGCCTTATATTGAATTTGAGTCTTTTTAGCTTGATGCTTAAGCGATATTCAGTTTAAAACTTTAGTACTATGAAAATATTACATCTGGACAGTAATCATCCTTTAATGATCAAGGAATTAACCACATTGGGTTTCGAAAACATTGAAGATTTTACAAGTACAAAAGCTGAGGTGGAAGCTAAAATCCACCACTATGATGGTGTCATCATCCGGAGTCGTTTCAAAATTGACAAGTTGTTTTTGGATCATGCTACTCATCTTAAATTTATAGGTCGGGTAGGCGCTGGTTTAGAAAATATAGACATTGATTATGCCCAAGAAAAAGGAATACAACTTTATAACGCACCAGAAGGAAACCGCAATGCCGTTTCTGAACACGCACTTGGCATGCTGCTTTCTTTGTTTAATAAATTACGAACAGCACACGACGAAGTGGTAAACGGTCAGTGGAGACGTGAGGAAAATAGAGGGCATGAGTTGGAAGGTAAAACGGTAGGTATTATTGGTTACGGTCATACAGGAAAAGCTTTTGCTAAGAAATTGAGCGGATTTGAGGTTGAAGTCTTGTGTTGTGATATTTTAGAAAACCTTGGCGATGCCAATGCCAAGCAAGTTAGCTTGAAGGAATTAAAAGCCAAAGCAGAGGTCATCAGTTTACACACTCCTCAAACGTCCAAAACCTTAGGCATGATCGATGCAAAGTTTATAGAGTCCATGTCAAAACCCTTTTGGTTTATCAATACGGCAAGGGGTAAAAGTGTGGTGACAGAAGATTTGGTGAATGGACTTAAGTCAGAGAAAATCCTAGGAGCAGGTTTAGATGTCTTGGAATATGAAAAAACGTCTTTTGAAGATTTATTCTCACAAGAGAAAGACATTCCTACGGCATTTCGATACCTCATAGACGCACCAAATGTAGTTTTGAGTCCACATGTTGCTGGCTGGACTTTTGAAAGCCACATTAAACTCGCTCAAACTATAGTCGATAAAATCCACTCGGATTTTAAAGTAGATTAAGTATCTTTAGTGAGAAGTTGAGTTGTTCAACTATAAAAAGGATAAGTGATTTCACTAAATAGAAATCTTCACATAGGCCTCATACTTCTTGTTATAGAGTCATCTATTGCTTCCGGAATAGCATTAGACTGGGAATCCATTTTTGAGGGTAGCAACACACTAAAAGATTTACAAGGCTTTTTAAATTCTGCTTTCGTTCTATCGGTTCTGATTCTTGGGTATTTCTACAAACCCGTATTACCTAATTAAATTTATAATGACGTATAAATAAATTGAATTATACAACGACGTAGCTCAGCACAGGTTCTCTAATTTATTGAAATTAAAAGTAATTAGCATAGCCTCAGCTACGGTAAATATTTTTGATAAAAAGCAAGCGAAAAAAGCCTGTGCCGAATTCGTTTTGGTAAAACCATTTATTGCGGCATTATAGGTTTAAACTGATATTGTAGGGTAGCAGTATATTAAAATCTTTACAGAGCTCTTTAACCACTGTTTTCGTTATTTCGGTGTTGATTCTTAGATATTTCTATAAACCTGTAAAGGTTTGACCAAAATATACAGAAACAAAAAACTCCCTGCTTTATTTAAAACAGGGAGTTTATCAATTTTAATAAAGATAATTTTACACCTTCTGCGAGGTCGTCACAATCTCAGAACAATTGATTTCTGTGATGTAGCGTTTTTCACCATTTTTGGTTTCGTAGGAGCGGGGAGCGAGTTTCCCTTTTATTAAAACCTCTTGTCCTTTTTTGACATAAGTTTCAATAAAGCTAGCGGTTTTGCCCCAGGCAATGATATTATGCCAATAGGTGTTGGTGACTTTTTCGCCGCTAGTGTCGTGATAATACTCGTTGGTAGCGATAGAGAATTTAACGAGTTTCTTCCCAGAGTCAAGGTTGACAACTTCTGGATCTTGGCCTAAGTGGCCCATTAACTGTACTGAATTTTTTAAAGTACTCATAACTATAAAATTAAATGGGTTTTTAAATGGGCTTAGTCTTTCTAAACCATATCGATGGTGTTTCCTATCGACAGGGCAAAGATGAGAGCACGAGTTCCTTTTAATTGACGGTTATCCAGTTACTTCCTTTTACTTGCGTTTACAAACGATTGTAGCCGTTTATAGACGCTTTAAGACTTTAAAAATTTGTTAGTATGTTGATTTTTAAGAGGGTATTTATCAATGGAAAACCAATAAAAGTGGCTTAGAGAATAAGAAAAATAGCTCATATATATAAACATTAAAAATTTTACATATTCACATTCCAGCAATAACTAGGCTTCCAAGAGATATAATTGGAAATTACGGTTTAACCGTAACAAGTGTACGGTCAAACCGTAATACAAATGTTTTTATGTCACTTATATTTGTAGAAAATAAAAAGAACAAATAAATAATTAATTATAAAATTTAGAGTTATGAAAAAAATTATCGGAATCTTCACAATGGTATGTTTATTTTTCTTTGCAGGATGTTCACCAGAAGCGTTTAGCGATGATCAATACGAAGGAGAAACTCCAGAAGAAATTTTTGGAACTGGAGGAGAAAATAGAGCTTATAGAGCTACAAATACTCCGCCTGATGATAGTGATCTTTAAAATTTAATTTATTTAATTTAGACAAGATTTTAGAACGAACTTAATGAAGCGTTGGATATACTATTTTGTCGGAATTATTTTTATTTTTAGTTGCCAAGATCAAAAAAAAGATAAACTCAAAGTTAATCCTGATCTAAGGGACTCTATTTTGACACATCTTAAGAAATTTGACACTAACATCAATAAAGAAGAAAATTTAAATAAATCTTTTCAATTCGTACAACGAATCAAAAATGATAGTCTCCAAATTAAATACCTTAAAACAATTGATTATAGAGCTTTAAACTCAAATTCAAGATATTACCTTAAAATTAATGAACTTGGTAGAAAAATATCTAGAAAATATACAGATACTATTTCATTGGCTAATTTCTATTGGAATCTTGGTGATAATTATTTAAACCAAAATAAAACTGATTCTGCTTATTACGCATATAATGAAGCTCAATTTCTCTACAATCAAAAAAATGATTTAGGAAATTATGCTCAAATGCTTTATAATTTAGCGTTAATTCAAAGCCAAGCTAAAGATTTTACAGGTACTGAAGTCAACTTAATCAAGGTTACTGAAATTTCTCAAGAAATCCAAAATTTTGATTTGTTGTATAAATCTTATAATTTGTTAGGTATAACCAATTATAATCTCAGAAATTTTGAGGTTGCCTTAACATATCTAAACAATGCCTTACAGGCTTTAGGTAAAGTAGAAGTCCCAGATTTATATAGAGCAGCAACTTTTAATAATATTGGTAATGTTCATGAAGACCAAAAAAACTTTGAGATTGCTATAAAAAACTACCGAAAGACCTTATCCACCAAAAACCTGTACCAAAGAGATCCTTATCTTTACGCAATGGCTTTAGACAATCTGGCCTTTAATAGATTAGAAACTGGAGAAACTCAGAATGTGCTTCCCGATATGCAAAGGGCTTTAGATATAAGGCAAAATATTAAACACCTCGCTGGTATTTCTATTAGTCAGATTCACATCGCTGAATACTATCAATTTATAGGAAACACCACAAAAGCTGTGGAATTTGCCTTTTCGGCAAATTCCACAGCACAAAGCAATAACAACAATAGAGACCTCTTAGCCTCTTGGCAACTCTTAGCAGACTTGCAACCCAGTAACAGTTACTCCTATACCACTTCCTATATCAATCTTAGCGATAGTCTTCAAATTGAAGAGAGAAAAGTGCGTAATAAATTTGAACGTATCCGTTTTGAAACTGAAGAGGTCCAGCAACGTGCAAAAATGCTCGAAGAAGAACGCACCATCATTTTCCTTATTACCTCTCTCATCATTATCTTAGGAAGTTCAGTCTTTATATTTTACGTTCAGCGATCCAAAAACAGAGCTTTAGAACTGGAACGTGATCAAAAAGTGGCGGATGAAAAAATATACGAACTTCTTCTTCTTCAAAGTGCAAGGAAAGACGAAGGCAAGCGAGAGGAACGGGATCGTATTGCTAGAGAATTACACGACAACATTCTCACTGAACTCTATGCTAACCGGATGAATCTGATGTTCTACAAATATAAAACGGGGATAAAAGGTGATGAAAAATTCGGCCAACTCACCGATAATTTGATGGATGTTGAACGCCAAATCAGGAGCTTATCTCACGAATTATCCAACACCTATTTTGATGAGCATAAAGAATTTGGAGATCTTATTCAAGATCTCATTCAAAAGCAACAGCTAGAGAGAAGTCACCAACTTACAATAGACGATTCTGTGAACTGGTCCTTAATAGCTTCTGTAGTAAAAATGCATACTTACCGAATCCTCCAAGAGGCCATCATGAATATTCAAAAACACGCCAAAGCCAGCTTTGTATTTATCAAATTCAGCTTAAATGAATCTGCAAAGGAAATTGAACTCATCATTAAAGATGACGGCAAAGGCTTCAATAACCAAAAAAAACCGGGCATTGGATTAAAGAATATAAAGTCTAGAGTCTATGAAGTCCACGGTAAAATAAGTATTGATTCTAAGGTTGGTAATGGAACTAAAATTAGTATTTTTATTCCTCTCAAATAAAACCTATGCCTAAGTATAATGTCCTTCTTGTTGACGATCATCCAATGATAATTGCAGGTTTTGAACAAGCCTTGGAAATCATAAAGGAACATAATGATGAACTAGAATTCTCTAAAGATTCAGCCTTAAATTGTACGGATGCCGCCGAGAAAATTTTAAACGAAGATAAAAAGTATGATCTTATTTGTCTAGATCTTTCCCTGCCTGCAAGCGAGGATGGTAAGTATAACTCTGGAGAGGACTTGGCTAAACTCGCCAAGAAAAGTCAGCCTCAAGCCAAACTTTTAATATGTACCATGTTGGAAAACAACTACAAGGTATTAAATGTTTTGCGACGTATAGATCCCAACGGATTTCTTGTAAAGTCAGATACCAACCCAGATATCCTAATTGCTGCTATAGAAAGTTTACTTAGAGGGCATACTTATCACAGTACTACCGTACAAAAAATGATGAAAAAAACCATTGAGTTTGCTCATAATATCGATGAAGAAGACTTGAGGATTCTTTATTTAATTTCTAAGGGTATTCTTACCAAAAATATTCCTGATCACATGGACCTTTCCTTAAGCACAATTGAAAAGCGAAAGAAGCAAATGAAATTTTTCTTTGATATTCCAAATACCAACGATAAAATATTGGTAGAAAAGGCAAAAGAAAAAGGATTCTTATAGTAAGAATCCTTTTTTAGTTCAGCTTGTTTATTCACTTAATAAGTTTGAAATCTCATCTAGTTTTGGCGTCAATACCACTTCAATTCGGCGGTTTTTAGCTTTTCCCTCTTCCGTTGTGTTAGGGGCTAGTGGTTCAAACTCACCCTTTCCCGCTGCAGTCAGATTTTGAGGATTGATTTTTCCATTTTTTAACAGCAGTTTTAAGACTTCGGTAGCCCGCTTGGTCGACAGGTCCCAATTATCTGTTATTGGTCCATTTCCTCCGTAAGGTATATTATCGGTATGGCCTTCTATTAAGACAGCTATATCAGGATTATCTGCGAGGACTTTGCCAAGTTCCTCTACGGCTTTTTGACCTTCGCCCCCTACGGTCCAGCTTCCTGAAGCGAACAGGAGTTTGTTTTCCATAGACACATATACTTTGCCATCTCGCAGCTCGACGCTCAAGCCTTGTCCTTCAAAATTGGTTAATGCTCGCGATAAATTTTCTTTTAAAGTTATCATCTTTTGCTCTTTATCTGCAATGAGAGATTGTAATTCTCCAATCTGGTTGGATCTCGCTTGCAAATCCTTTTGAAGTTGTTCTAGGCGGGTTTGTTCTTTGGCGAGAGCACTTTCTTTTAGCTCCAACTGTTCTATAAGTTCTCTGTTTTGTTTAGAATTAGCGGCAAGGGCTTGTGAGCTGTTTTGTTCTAAAGCATCGTAAGACTCGTTTAGCTTTTCTAAGGTACTTTTAGTGGTTTGCAAGTCTTTAGAAAGGTCGTCGCATTGAGATTTTAAAACCTCAATACTATCTTTGGAATAGGAGAGTTCATCTTCCAAGGCTGTTTTTTCAGAATTGCAATCGTCTAGCTTTCGGTTAAGCTGAGTATGGACTCTTTGTAAGCTGCCAAATTCATCCTCTAGCTCTAAGAATCTTTTTTGGCTAACGCAACCCACAAGATTTAAAATTGTAAATCCGATTAAAACAAATTTAACTGTTTTCATAGTGTAACTATTTCAATTGAAAACGAGAGTTTAATTGGTTTATTTCAATTCGAGTAAGACAGGGCAGTGGTCGCTATGCTTAGCCTCTGGTAAAATGACAGACCTCAACAACCTGTCTTCTATTTCTTGAGCAACCAAGAGATAATCTAGCCTCCAGCCTTTGTTATTTTGCCGGGCATTTGCTCTATAACTCCACCATGAATAGTGTACAACATCTTCGTTTAATTTTCGGAAGGAATCTACAAAGCCAGAGTCCTTTAAAAATTTAGATAACCATTCACGCTCTGCTGGTAAAAAACCAGAGACCGTTTTCAATCTTACGGGGTCATGAATATCTATGGCCTCATGGCAAATATTGTAGTCTCCACAAATGACTAGGGGAGGGATTTCTTTTTTTAAATTTTCGATATAAACTTTAAAATCATCCATGTAGGTAAACTTATAGTTCAGCCTAGCATCGTTTGTGCCTGAAGGAAGATAGAGACTCATTATGGAGACGTCTTCAAAATCGACCCTTAGGTTTCGCCCTTCTCTATCCATATAGTCTATTCCCGTTCCATATTCGACATGCTTGGGTTCAGATTTACAAAGTATACCAACGCTGCTATAGCCCTTTTTTTCTGCGGAATACCAGTAACAATAGTTGTATCCAATGTTTTCAAAAATACTGTTATCTATCTGTTCTGGTTGTGCTTTGGTTTCTTGAAAACACACCACATCTGCATCTGCGGCTTTTAACCAATCTATCAATCCTTTTTTGAGAGCGGCTCTAATGCCGTTTACGTTGTATGAAATAATTTTCATGTCTTCATTTTTATTCAAAAATACATAAACCTCATCAACTTAGTTTCGGGGTTTTAAAATTTTAATTCTTCATTGAGCGTTTAAGCTGTTTACTGCTTGGAGTCTTCCTATGGCCTGCCTCTAAAAGTTAAATTTTTTTAGAACACATATTTTATGAATTCGCAGAGATGTCTTTGATTATCTAAAAGTTATTATAAATTTAAGATAATTCAGATAACTGAAAATGAGATGTTTAAACTTTTAATTGTTAATAATTTGAAGATTATTTTGCAATTGTTTTTACAATATGAATATGTGCTTTATATTTGTGTCAGGATGAAGTTTTTTCATAATAGATTGGTTAGTTAAGAAAAGCCTTGAGCACTCGCTCAAGGCTTTTCTGTTCTAAGTCACAAAAAAAAAGCTTCCCTTTAGAGAGCATTTTTTTTTGAGTTAAAGTTTATTTAGTTGAATTTTATCAAATAAGTATTCTTTTTTCCTTTATTGATTAAAACATATTTACCGTTGATTAAATCTTTTTCTGTAAGCGTATAATCCAACCCTACTTTAGACTTATTTACGGATATAGAATTTTCTTTTAAGGCTCTTCTTGCTTCACCATTTGAGCTTAAAAACTCAGTTTCTGCAGAAAGTGCAGCAATCATATCAAAGTTATCATTTAAGATATCTTTGCTTAATTCTTTAAGCGGGACCCCTTCGAAGACATCCAGAAATGTAGCTTCATCGAGCTTTGCTAAGTCTTCTTCAGTGCTTTTCCCAAATAGAACTTGAGAAGCCTCTTTTGCTTTATCTAAATCTTTTTCAGAGTGTACTGCAGCTGTGATTTCATCTGCTAGCCTACTTTGCAGTTGCCTTAAATGTGGCTGTTCTTTATGGGTGTTCACCAAGTCTGAAATCTCCTTTTGAGAAAGGAAGGTGAAAATCTTTATAAATATTTCTGCATCCTCATCACTGGTATTGATCCAATACTGGTAAAATTTATATGGCGATGTTTTTTTAGGATCTAACCAAATATTCCCTGTTGCTGTTTTACCAAATTTGGTACCATCAGCTTTTGTAATCAATGGGCAGGTTAGTGCAAAGCCTTTTCCTTGGTCGATGCGGCGAATCAATTCTGTGCCTGTTGTAATATTACCCCATTGATCGCTTCCCCCCATTTGTAAAGTACATTTTTGTGTTCTATAGAGGTGCAAAAAATCGTAACCTTGAACAAGCTGGTAAGTAAATTCTGTAAAACTCATACCTTCTTTAGACTCTGAAGACAAACGTTTTTTTACAGATTCTTTGGACATCATATAATTTACAGTAATATGCTTACCAACATCTCTAATAAAATCTAAGAAAGAAAAATCCTTCATCCAATCATAGTTATTTACTAGGATAGCAGAATTATCTTCTTTAGCATCAAACTCTAAGAATTTGGATAATTGTGCTTTTAAAGCGTTTTGGTTATGCCTTAATGTAGCTTCATCTAAAAAATTTCGTTCTTGAGACTTTCCCGAAGGATCTCCTATCATACCAGTAGCGCCGCCAACCAAAGCTACAGGCTTGTGTCCTGCAAGTTGAAAATGCCTCAGCATCATTACGCTTACCAAATGGCCAATATGAAGGGAATCTGCAGTTGGATCTATTCCTACATAAGCCGCTCTAGTTGATTCATTTAGGTGGTTCTGAGTCCCCGGCATAACATCGTGGATCATCCCTCTCCAAGTTACTTCTTCTATAAAATCGTTTTTCATGATCTGTATTGATTTATGGCAAAGATATTATAATGAAAAAGGTTTCAACTTTCGAAATTTGTATATTTACCAAATGAATTTACTTTCTGGAGCTACAGGTCTTGTTGGAGCACATCTTTTAGCTCAGCTTATTTTGAATAAAGAACAAACAAGGGCTTTATATAGAACCAAAACGAAGCAAGATCAGGCCATTTCTATTATTTTGAAATACGGCATTACTCCGCGAGAAGTAAATCAATTTGTCGAGTGGTTTCAAGGTGATATTTTAAATATACCTAGGCTTGAAGAGGCTTTCTTAGATGTAACTCATGTTTATCATTGCGCTGGATTGATAAGTAATAGTCCCTCTGAGTATAAAATGATGCGAAAAATAAATATTGAAGGCACCTCTAATATGGTAAATTTGGCCATAGATTTTTCCATTTTGAAGTTTTGTCACGTGAGTTCTATCGCAACTTTAGGAAAAACTTTGGGCCAAGAATTTGTCACAGAAGAGACTGTTTTAACTGAAGACTTAAAACAATCTTCTTACGAAATATCCAAATATGGTGCAGAGATGGAAGTTTGGAGAGGGTCTCAAGAAGGTCTTGACGTTGTGATTGTGAATCCTGGAATTATATTGGGAGATGGATTTTATGAGTCAGGGAGTGGACTGCTGCTTTTCAAGATTAAAAATGGACTTAAGTTTTATCCCCAAAAAATCACTGGTTTTGTGAGTGTGTATGATGTGAGTAAAGTGATGCATCAACTTATGAAAAGCCCTATAATTAATGAACGTTTTATAGTGGTCTCCGAAAATTTAAAATTTAAAAAGGTCATCGATGAATTTTCTAGATTATATCAAGTCTCACCTCCAAAGTTGGCTCTAAAACCATGGATGTTATACTTGGCTTGGTGCTTTGAAATTCTAAGGTCTTTTTTGACTTCATATAAACGGCAATTGACCTTAGATGCCATCCCGAATTTATTTGAATACTCCTTCTATTCTTCTGATAAAATAAAATCTGAGTTAGACTTTAAATTTGAAGCGTTTACGGTTTATGCTTCGAAGATTTTACAAAGATCCTAATCAGGTTTTACTTTGCACTTTAAGTATTTTTTTTGGAGACAAGGTGTCTAATTTGGCAATAGAATCTTTTTTTATTCTCTTTAATTTTTTCAAACTATCAATTTCCTTTGCGCGATTAATATAGAGTTTATCTAATCTTTCAAGGCTGTCTTTTACAGCTTCATAAATTTCAAGATTCTCATCAAAGTGGATGTTGTAATACTCAATATTTAATTTGATCTGGGTACTATCCAATTGATATTTAGTAGAGATAAACTCCAGCATATCCAAACTCATATCTTTAAATTTCTTTTCATTAACCCCATAAGAGGCGTCTAGGAGGACCATATCATAAATGAGGCCTTTCATTTCAGATTTGTTCAAAAGTTTATCTGGTTTTTCGACATCTTTAATCTTTTGACAACTCAGTGATGAAACAATACAAATGAATAATAAATATAGAGTGTATTTCATTTATCTATCAAATTTTAGGCGTTGACCGAACTTGCCCTCATTAAATTTGAAATTCTCATAGACCAAGTGGCCATTTACAAAGGTATGGGTTACCCTAGACTTGAAGGTTGACCCTTCAAAAGGGGACCACCCGCATTTATAAAATATATTGCTAGAGTTAACTGTCCAAGGTGCTTTTAAGTCTAAAAGGACTAAATCCGCTTTATAACCCTCTTTTATAAAACCGCGTTGGTCTATATCAAATAAGATGGCTGGATTGTGGCACATTTTCTCTACAATTTTTTCCAAGCTTAATTTGCCTTGATGGTAAAACTCTAGCATGGCTGGTAAAGCGTGTTGTAAAAGTGGGCCTCCACTTGGTGCTTTAGTATAGGTGTTGTTTTTTTCTTCCTTGGTATGTGGAGCATGGTCTGATGCAACTACATCTATCAAGTTGTTGTTTAGTCCTTTTAGGAGTTTTTCTTTGTCTTTTGCTGTTTTTACAGCTGGATTCCATTTGATGTAGGTTCCTTTTTTCTCATAATCTGTATCGTCAAACCAGAGGTGATGAATGCAAACTTCAGCAGTAATCTTTTTCTTTTTAAGCGGCAGCTTACTGGAAAATAATTTTAATTCTTTGGCCGTTGATAGGTGAAAGACATGTAATCTAGCGCCTGTTTTTTTGGCTAAAGCAACAGCTTTAGACGACGATAAATAGCAAGCTTCTTCGCTTCGAATGGCTGGATGATATTTTATAGGGATGTCTTCGCCGTAGGTCTTAAGATAAGCATCCAAATTTCTTCTTACAGTGTCTTCATCTTCACAATGGGTAGCAATGATGAGGGGTGAATGTTTAAAGATTTGTTCAAGGACCTTTTCGTTATCTACCAACATATTACCAGTTGAAGAGCCTAAAAACAACTTTAAGGCCGCCGTAGTTTTAGGGTTTATTTTTTTGATCTCCTCCAAGTTATCGTTTGTACCACCAAACATAAAGGAGTAGTTAGCGTAAGAATTTTTTTTAGCGATACTAAATTTTTCTTCTAACTTCTTTATGGTAGTGGTTTGTGGATTGGTATTGGGCATTTCAAAATAGGAGGTGATGCCACCAGAAATAGCAGCTTTAGATCCTGTGAGTATCGTCTCTTTATGGGTTAATCCAGGTTCTCTAAAGTGAACTTGATCGTCTATAACGCCTGGGATAAGATGTTTTCCACCAGCATCAATAATTTTGATGTCACTCGATTTTGCACTTATCGATGAAGAAATCTCTACTATCCAATCGTCTTTGATATGAACGTCGCCTTCAAAGATTTTACCCTCATTGACGATCTTAGAATTTTTGATTAGATATTCTCTCATAACTCAATTTTTACCTAGAAGGCTTTTCAATTTCAGGCTCATTACACCAAAGACAGCTTCTTTGATGATGCCTGTGCTCATTTTCGACTTTCCTTTTGTCCTGTCTGTAAATATAACTGGAATTTCCTTTATTTTAAACCCTTTTTTAAAGGCTTTAAATTTCATTTCAATTTGAAACGCATAACCTACAAACTTTATTTTATTAAGATCCATATCCTCCAGCACTTTCCGATGATAACAAATAAATCCAGCAGTAGTATCTTCTATAGGTAATCCCGTAATAATTTTTACGTATTTTGAAGCTAACCAAGACAATAAGACCCTTTTCATAGGCCAATTTATCACATTAACCCCAGTTATATATCTCGATCCAATACTCATATCAAAACCATCTTTAAGACAAGTATTATAAAGCCTTATTAGATCATTTGGATTATGAGAAAAGTCGGCATCCATTTCAAAAATATAATCATAAGATCTTTCGAGAGCCCAATGGAACCCGTGTAAATAGGCTTTCCCTAAGCCGCTCTTAGATTTTCTTATTTCTAAATGTAACCTACCCTTAAACTCTTCTTGTAATTTTTGAACTAAAGCCCAAGTTTTGTCAAGGGAAGAATCATCTACAACGAGGATGTCAAAATTGACAGGTTGAGAGAAAATATTTCTGACGACCTTTTCAATATTTTCAATTTCATTATATGTAGGAATGATGACTAATTTGTGAGACATCAAGTCGTATTAAATGTTGACTGACAAATATATATTTTACAAGCTAAATCTCATCTATAAAACTTCATTTTAATTTACATTTGTCTCAAATATTAAACTTGTTTTTGACCTTAAGACTATCACAAGATCATCATTGGACTGTTGGAATTATCCTGCTTATCTTGATATTTATGTTGATTATAAAGTGGAACAAGACCAACTACTTTTTTTCTTATGTAAACTCTTTTTATAACATGTCTTTTTTTAACAAAAAATTCTCTGAAAAAAGACGCATAGAGCTCTCCGAGGTTTTTATTTTTTTATCAAGTCTCTTAGGATTATCTTTTTTCCTTTATGTAATATCCGAAAGCAGTGACTTTAATATCATCCCATATCTTCAAATCTTTTTATTGCTATTGATTTTTTTA